>PAMF01000007.1 GCA_002707185.1 Chloroflexota bacterium
TCTGTATTAACTCAGTCGTCATCCCTAACCAACTATGGTCCCAACGTAGAAGTTGGCTCTATAAACGCGTCCGTCATAACGCCATTCTGATTATGGAAGATTAGTTATTCAATCCTGCGGAGGCACAAGCCGTGAGTTCGAATCTCACCTAACGGGCCACTTTTCAGATGTTGGCCATGATTCTAACGTTTGATACCAATCTAAGTCCCTCTGCAAAATGTACATCTCCACTGAAACCACATATAGTTACAGCTATATTCAGTATAAGAGGTTCGCATGGACCCTGAATTTTTCTGGAACGTGTTCAAGGATCGGGGTATTAACTTTTTCTCAGGGGTCCCTGATTCAACATTTGGCGAGGCTTATAATCAAATGATCATAGACCCCGGGATTCGTTATGTACCCGCAGTAAGAGAGGATGTAGCTTTAGGGATAGCCAGTTCTGCCTTTTTTGCTGGATTTATTGGCGGCGTAATCATGCAAAATTCAGGGATTGGCAATATTGTTAATACTTTGAGTTCATTCAGCATGATGTATCACATACCAGTACTACTGATCATTGGTTGGCGTGGGTACGGTGGGCCACCGAATGACGCTCCAGAACATTGGATCATGGGATCAAAAACGACCGATATCCTAGAATTATTGGAAATACCATACAAAGTAGTTGAACCGGATGGTTTAGAAAATTCACTGGACGACCTACTCAAAGATATCCAACATCGTATGTGTCCAGGCGCGTTACTGGTTAGACCAGGTATTGTTCAATGATACCTAGATATCAGGTTATTAGAAGAATTATTTCTCGGATTCCCAAAGACGATGCGTTGATTACGACCACTGGGATGATTTCTCGTGAAGTATTTAATATCCATGATAGACCGAACAACTTTTATATGCTGGGATCGATGGGGCTACTATCATCTTTTGGTTTGGGATTAGCAATAACATTTCCTAACACGAGAGTTTGGATTTTAGAAGGTGATGGTAGTGCGTTAATGAGTCTGGGTACATTGCCTCTTATAGCAAACGAATCACCCAAGAATATTGTTCATTTTGTATTGGATAATGAATCCTACGAATCTACAGGTGGTCAACCATCTATCAGCTCGCATGTATCATTGGAACAAATAGCCATTAGTGCTGGGTACCCTAAGGTCACCAAGGTGACTAGCCTTGAGAGTTTGGAGATAGCAATTTCCGAAATTCTTAACAACCTAGGGCCTATTTTATGCCTGGCGAAATGCGGGATAGAACCTGTAGAAGGAATCTCAAGAGTTACCGTTACACCAGAAAACATAAGAGATAGGTTTAGGCTCGCACTTAATAATACACATTAATTAACTACATGGAGATCATTCATGGATATAGGTATGTTTTACCAAGTACAAGTCCCCAAACCATGGAATGCCACCAGTGATGCTGACCGGCATTGGGATATGATGGAACAAGTAGCTTTAGCTGATGAATTAGGTTTTGAGAGCATTTGGATGGCAGACCATCAATTTCGTACAGAATGGTCTCATTCAAGCGCACCGGATGTCTCCTTAGCAGCTATCAGCCAACGAACATCGCGGATCAGACTTGGGATAGCTGTTGCAGTACCACCAGTCCAACATCCACTCCACATAACCGCCCGAATGGCTACTCTAGATATTTGGAGCAAGGGAAGAGTAGATCTAGGGATAGGTAGATCAGGGTATCCTTATCAGATGGCTGCTTTCGGTGTAGACCTAGCTAACGCCACCGAAATGGTTGACGAAGCATTAGAAATTATCCCCCGCGCCTGGACAGAAGGAGAGTTTTCCTACAATGGGAAGTTCTTCAATATACCTAGAAGGGAAGTTCATCCCAAACCCGTTCAAACTCCACACCCACCTATGTGGCTAGGGTGCAGCAGAGAAGAAACTTTTAGAAAAGCAGGGGAACTTGGCATGGGATGTCTGGCTATGTCTGCGAGTGGACCCGATCGTATAACCCAACTGGTAAATAGCTATCGCGGAGGTATTGAGGTTGCCAATCCTATAGGTAAATTTATCAAAGACCGTGTTGCAATCAGCACGCTTGCTATTTGCGGCGAAAACCGAAAGAACATTCAAGAGCGAGGTTCCGAAATTCTGGACTGGTATCGCAGCCAGCAGGCGGTTCGGCATAGCAGAGTTTGGCAAGAGCAAGATCCCCAAAACGTCCCTCAGGATTACCAGTGGCACTATGACCGATCCACCACCGATACATCCAGTCAAGATAACATTTCCTCACTAGACATGATAAAACAAGGCCGCTATTGTATTGGCAATCCGGACGATTGTCTTAAGTTCATGGAACAGTATATTCCTACCGGAGTCGACGAAATCATGCCGTTGTTCCAGATTGGAACNATGGCTCATAAAGAAGTAATGGAAACTCTAAGATTATTTGGGNAACATGTAATACCCAACGTTTAATATAACCGCTTAACCCACACCGGATTTGATGATAACGTGAATCGCTTTATTTATTATCAAACAATCATTCCAGATAGGCAGTCCAATCGTTTGTTAAGATTTTTACTGCGACTTATAATTCCGTCGGACTCCAAACATCGTAACATTTAGTGAGTATATGAAATTAGAAGGGTTCTCATTCAAGTNACTTGTTAAATTAGCTCTCCCCATAACGGTATTCGGGATTGTTCTGTTTATGCCCAATCCTGAGGGGCTTTCAGTAGAAGGCCAAAGAGCCTTGGCGATAATGGCCTTGGTTGTAATCCTTTGGGCNACTGAAGCTATATCTATTGCCGTGACCGGACTACTNGGAGTNGTCCTGCTNTTGCTGTTNGGTACCACAGAACATATGTCTGAGGCGATCCACGGATTTTCACACCCCGTATCCTATTTTCTGATTGGAATACTTACACTCGGTTTAGCCGTTCACCGTTCCGGATTGGCTGAGCGATTGTCGATGGTCTTGATTCGTGGATCTCACAGCAATCCTACCTTGCTTTACGTACAAATGTTATTTTCTTTTGCTTTGTTAACNTTTGCCCTCCCTTCTGCCTCTACAAGGGGAGCAATTTTAATACATGTTTATCAAAAAGTTCTAGACAGCTGGGGGATTGATCAAGTACACCCTTTTAATAGAGCCATTATGATGGCTCTCGGAACACTCAATAGGCTCGCTTCTACAGCTCTACTAGCAGGGGGAATCACTCCGGTAGTTACATCTGCGTTGTTGGGTGGAGAATTTTCATGGACTCAATGGTTTCTAATCATGAGTGTTCCGTTTTATCTTAATCTTATGATAGGTGGGTTTTTCTTGTACGTGATCTACCGGAAAGGCTTTCAATTCCAACCTGGTTATTTTGACCCTAATGAATTTCGATTAGGAAAATTAAAAACTATAGAAATCCGAGCCGCCTTAATAGTGTCCATCACAGCGTTATTGTGGTTCACGGATTTCATACATGGCATGCATCCGGCCGTGCCAGCACTGATTGCTTTGGTAATAATATTACTTCCCCGTATCGGCATAATGAGTTGGCAAGAATTTGAACGCGATCTTGGTTGGAGTAATTTCTTCGTGATTGCGACTGCATTATCAATAGCAAACGTTCTCATAACTACNGGAGCNGCCGCGTGGTTCTCAGAATTGATAGTAGGAAGTGCAACNGATCTACAAGACAAGCCGCTTATAGTACTGTTGATAATGAGTTTTGGGCTCGCGATAGTTAGATTCTTTATGCCAAACGGGGCTGGATATTTCGCACTAATGATTCCTATAGTCATGGCCAGCGGACAAATGTTAGGACTCAATCCCCTAATATGTGGAATGGCAGTCGTTGTAGTGGGAGACTCAGTTGTATATTACGCCGCAGGGGGAACCTCTGCAGTATTTGTATTCCAGAATGCTCGAATAAGTGGTCCTGAAATTTTCAAGTTTGCTATAATCATGACTTTAGTAACCATCACAGTTTTGTTTACCGTGGCAATCCCATATTGGAAACTCATAGGCTACCCTTTAGTCCTCTAATCTACGGAGGGATAACCAGTTCCAAGATATACAAGCATTTCATTGTTGTTATANCCTAAACNCTTTCACATTGCTCAACCATCANTTATCCAGTGCCTAGAAGATAATCAGATAAATTCATCCCTTTCTTGTCCACTATTACCAATTCGTTGTTGGAGACTTTGCCTTTAGTTNTCAGTCTCCGAAAATATCTAATGGCAGGAAAGCTGACACTACAAAGTTTGGCACGTCCACAACCTCACTAACCTTCAAGTCAACGGCTACACTACATATGCAATAGGCTTGTTCCCTGGACCAGCCTCGTTCCATTAGCAATTGAATCATGTTCNTAAGAGCATTACGGGATGCCAATGTTCCGTCCTCTGACTGATTAACTCCGTCCGCNATGCACATCCCAGTAGTCGCTATGAACCGTTTAGGAGCTGCCATTTCTGGATTTGTGAAGTATTCATCTCTTTCAAAAATTGGATATCGAATGTTTCTACGATCGGCTTCTCCTTTGAGAATCCGGAAACTGACATGCAGAGTGCAATCCATTTCAACAGCAGTACCACAGCACTCAGAATCACCTTGAGCGTAGTGGGCATCTCCGGCCGAAAACAAAGCTCCATTAGTGAACACTGGTAGCNTCAGCCTAGCCCCACTCGTAAGCTGTTTGATATCTAAGTTACCCCCATTTTCTCTTGGAGGGATGGTACGTAACCCCTCACTCGCAAAGGGTTCACAAGCTGGAACCGCCCCTCCAGGAGTTGGCCCCACCACCATTCCCCCTCGACGTAAAAGTTCATCTTCCCTAAGAAGTATTTCTTGCCGGAGTGCACGTGAAGGGGCCACACCTATAGTTCCCATGAATGATGCTTCTGGTATGCGTACTCCAGGGAGCTGCGGCGAGCGGGCAAATCCGTCGGACANCTCCCAATGGACCAAATAAGGTTCGGTAAAAACATCTCTAAGGAAACCAAAACCCGGTAGGATACTTGTGAAACCCCAACTTGCGGGTTCGATATCCTGGATGGTTACTTCAAGTAGGTCCCCAGGCTCAGCTCCTTTGACATATACCGGTCCGGTTAGAGGATGAACCAGGCCGAGGTCAGTATCCAATAGGTCGTCGGCTTTGGTAGTAGGAGTGATTTGTCCATCNAAGGCATGTCTAGTCTGCATCACCACTTCTTCGCCCTCATCAGCCTCAACCGCAGGAGGGATGTCGGGGTGCCAACGGTTGTGGCCTTTGCTGGGTTCGTCACCGCATCGTTTCGAGTAATCCAATTCAATAATCTTCATGATCTCCCTCCTGTATAAAGCTTTTATGAGAACTCGAGTTAATAATTAGCAAATACAAGCATTATAAAGGGATATACTCTATCGGACTNCATGGCTGCACAAACAGATCGATATCCAGTTGCCAAATCTTCNGGAGACAGAGACGGACCCACGTATCAGGAATTATAATCGTACCCAGAGGGCCCGATATCAAACCCAAACCAAGCCCATCATAGATGCTGAATCCGACGCCCCGCCCACCATAGCAATCAGATAGGTTGACTGGGATAAAAGCAATTTTTGCACTCCTCGCGAGTAACCCCAAAGGCAAAATTCAGGATAATACCCGGTTATACTGCAAATTCTGGCTAAATGAGGTAAACAAACTATAGCAAAGCACACATTAACAATTGACTCACAAGTACACACATACAAACGCAACCGTCAAGAGCGGCCTTGGAACAGACACCTCGGGGGACCGAAGGAGGTGCCCGGCAGCGACATGGTAACAGCGATGACCGCAGCCGGTGTCAATGGAGCTTTTCTGATTTCGCCGTTTGTTTTGTACGGCTACGATGCCACCAGCTACATACTCGAGGTGTATAGGAACTATCCCAGCAGTTTCGGATTGATTCGACCCGTCGATTCCCACGTGGAATCGATCACAAACGACATCGCTTTTGGAGAGAACACTCCCGCGGTAGTCGGTGCCCGCCTCTTGCAATACGACTGTAGAATGACAGTGCAATATTGATATCTAGGCTTGCCAAGAAGGCCAACTGGGCATCTTCTCTACAGTTTCGAGACTTTCGCTTTGTCTGGGCTTCTACTGTCTTTTACTCCCTTAGCACGGGTATGGAGCAAGTTGCAGTCGGGTGGCTGGTCTTTGATTTAACCGGATCACCGTTCATGGTGGGGGTATCCGCCGCTGCTAGAATGGCTCCCTTCTTCTTCCTTGGAATTTTCTCCGGTGCAATAGCAGACTGGCTAGATCGCAGGACCTTACTGTGGTTCAGCACATTGGTTGGCATCTTAGTATCGTCGGTGATGGCTGCCATGCTGTTATTAGGGGCCACACATATCTGGGTTATCATAGGTCTTGTAGCTGCCTCCGGCTGTGTATTCGCATTCGTCTTAACCACTCGACAAGCCTACACAGTTGACATTGTGGGTCAGCAACACTCACTAAACGGTCTCTCTTTAGGTGCTATAGCGATGCAAGTTGGTGGTGTTGTTGGCTCAATTCTGTCAGGAACTCTCATACATGCTGTGGGCCCCGGTTGGCAATATGTCGCTATTGGAATCGCATATGGTGTGTCCGCCACAGTGCTTCTGGGTACTAGCAAGGCCGGCCAGACGAACTCACCCCATCGGGAACCCGTGCTGGCTAATTTAGTGGGCTACTTTCATCTAATGGGCAGTAATCGAATACTACTGACCTTAATGATGTTGGCCTCAATCACCGAAGTGTTCGGTTTCACTCACATGACCCTATTGCCTGTATTTGCGAAAGAGGTGCTAGGAGTTGGGTCCATTGGGCTGGGTTTCATGACGGCGGTTCGTCAAGGAGGAGCTCTAATCGGGCTTTTATTCCTAGCTAACCTCAGAAACTTCCAGAGCAAAGGACTATTGATGTTCGGTATAGCTTTCGGTTTTGGGGCTGGAATGATGCTGTTCTACTTGGCTTACAATCTTCTCGTATTCCTGTTAGTCTTGGCGGTTGTCAACGCCTTCGCAATGGCCGTAGACACTCTTTACAAGACTCTGATGCAAGAAAACGTGGCGGATGAACAACGTGGGCGAGCTATGGGATCATGGGTATTTAGCATCGGCGTCGCCCCAGTGGGGCACTTGGGAGTTGGAGGATTGGCCAGCGTCTTAGGGGCACCCAGCGCATTGTTGGTTAATGGTACAGTTTTGTCTATTGTCAGCTTAGCAACTATGGTAGGACTACCGAGAATTCGTCGATTACCTTAATGAGACCGCATTGGTTTAGCACCGTGGTTCCGTAAATAAACTAACTCGTTACCCTTATATTCCATGCCGCTCAATACTCTTCCACAACTATGATTATATCAGCCAAATTTCCGCACTTGAGATTGCGAACGCAGGGTAGCCCTTTGGGAGGCTATGAGTAGGTCCGTAGGTTTGTCATCCTTGTTCTTTGAATCGAGCGAAACTGCTATCAACAATTTCAGTCGATGTACCACAAAGGTGGGAAAAGAAACATTCCTCTTACGAGTTGCTACAGGGCTAGTTAAAATCTAACAAATTTTCGTACTAGAGAGCATCACTGCAATATCATATGATGAATGGAACCTAAACTTTACTCAAAATCTTATGCGTTTTACGTGCATCGGACAATAAGTCTTCTTGAGATGGTCCACTGAACAATATATGACCCATTTTCCGACCAGGGCGAACATCCAGTTTACCGTACGAATAGATTCTTGCGTTTTCGTTTTTCAAGATCCGATTTGTGATATCTGAATCAGTAAGATTCGTGTACTCTTCTCCTAACACATTCAACAAAACTGACGATGTAAGTTGCTGGGGCTTTACAAGTGGCAGACCTACTAGTGCTCTAATCTGAAGTTCATATTGAGACACCGTGAAGGAGTCTATTGTGTGATGTCCAGAGTTATGTGGGCGTGGAGCAATTTCATTGACCAGCAGGTCTTCATTATCTAGCAGAAACATCTCCACGCAAAAAACGCCTGGGTCTCCTATATTCTTTATAACTTCTTGAGCGAGATCTTGAGCTCTTCTTGCTATTTCCATGGCAATTCTAGCCGGAGATATGCTTATTCTCAAAATACCATTTTCATGAATATTTTCAGTTGGAGGAAAAGTTACTAATTTGTTTTGACCATCGTAGCCCACAACAACTGAAAGCTCGATTTTATAAGGTACTACTTGCTCAACTACCCAGGGGCCATCTCCCTTCAAAACATTTTCGATACCGGCGATGTCCTGGGAATTTGATATTCGCCATTGCCCGTGACCGTCGTATCCGAGTGTGGCCGTTTTTACAATCCAAGGTAGTTCTAGCTGAACCCCTCCTAATTCGGAAGGGTTTTGTATGACAGCGTATTTTGTTAGGGGAATGTGGTTTTCTGTTAAGAAAATTTTTTCTTTGGTTCTGTCTTGAGCAAGTCCTAAACTTTTGCTTCCAGGTCTGACTCTGATTAGCTTTCCCAGACCGTCCGTCAATGTAACTGGAATATTTTCCCACTCCAAAGATGCGCAGTCAGATACATCAGCAAATTTTTTTAAAGTGTCTGGGTCATCAAAAGGTGAGTCGAATACCACAGTAGCAAATCTCTTTGCTGGTGCATTTGGCGATGGGTCCCAAACTGATACTTTGTACCCAAACCGTAGAGCAGCTTCTGCGAAAAAACCTCCAATTTGCCCACCTCCCAACATTCCAAGGGTGCTACCTAAAGGAATTAGCAAATTTCGGTCTTCAATGTTCAAATAGCCCCCCGTGCCTCTGGATTTAACAACACAGTTTCGGTTAAGGCATTTCGCCAATTTCTCAATCTGTTTTTTATGGCTTCGTCCTGGATGGCGAGTATTTCGGCGGCTAAAATAGCGGCATTTTCCGAACCTCCTATCGCAACTGTAGCCACTGGAACACCCCTGGGCATTTGCACTATGGAAAGTAGGGAATCCATACCTTTAAGGTGCTCTAATGGTACTGGGACTCCAATTATTGGAAGGATTGTTTTGGCGGCAAGCATACCAGGTAAATGTGCGGCTCCGCCCGCCCCTGCTATGATTACTTTTAGTCCTCTATCCTCCGCATTTTCGGCATATTCAAATAACCAGTCAGGAGTGCGATGTGCGGATACCACTCTGAGTTCGCTCTCAACCTCAAGCTCCTCTAATAGATCGACAGCTTTTTTCAAGATAGGAAAATCAGAAGTGCTACCACCAACTATACCCACTAAAGGGTTCCCTCCTTCCCTAGTATTTATAGGCATACCAATCTCCTTGCTACTTGGAATAAAAAGGGCAAAAAAAAACGCCTCCAATATTCATGAAGACGATTTATCAATAATACTACATTTAAACCAATTTTGTCAAGCGTTTATAGCTAAAATTAGTTTTGAATTTTCCATTTTGGGCAAGTTTGGAGTCGAAGAACAATAGGACAATCGGAGCTAATTTAGTTAAACGAGATTCCTACTAAAGTTTTGAAAGCTCATATCGTAAATATCCAGATTCGACGATTAAATTCTACTACCATATACTTCTCAAACGAGTGCTAGCAATTTGGAGAGAAGAAATGGTAACTGACCAATTCGTACCAACAAGTGACTTCACCAAGATTGAGGAAATCGCAAAAAGCGATAACGACACGCCAGTTCTGATGGTTAACTTAAACAAATATTCAGAAGGCGAATACCCTGACGGAGAGACCTACCAAGATTACATGAAGGCTCTAAATGTTTTACTAGAACATGTCGGAGCAAAAATACTCTGGAGAGCGCCGGTGTATGGACAACCCATCGGAACTCAGCCATTGGATGAAATCATTGGTGCCTGGTATCCGTCCCACAGTGCATTTCTTGCTTTAAGAGACCAAGGGAAGGTTTCAGAAGAAAATTTCCGCTTGCGCAATTTGGCAGTCGAGTCAGCGGTAATTCATAGATGTCCAGAAGACCGCATTCCCAAACCATCGGTATAACATTTGGTTGGGGAGACTCATTCCCCTATTCCCATATGCCGTGAGTTCTCAGATCACCAATTTTTTGTGAGAGCGATAAATTAACGGTCGGCTACTTACAGACACTACAAAGCGAGTGGCATAGTGATGTTTTTGATCGCAGATTTCAAACTGTGAGCCAAAGAAAAAGCCCCGATCATAAGATCGGGGCTTTTTCTTTGGCTGATATTTTAAAGTTTTATCTAAAAGTTTGCCAACACCGCGTGCGGAACCTATATGTTCGACGGTTCCACCAGCATACCTACTCACTCTTATGATCGGGCTAGACAGGTAGTACGGGCTCAGTGCGGTTGCCCGGCAACTCCGAATCAAATGAGTTGACCGCGACGGCGATAAGGGCATAGTTGCCCATGACTAACGACAGTTCGATCAAGCCTTGCTTACCAAATTGCTCGATGGCAGATTGGAAGGCCCCACGACTCACCTTGTGTGTGCGATAGAACTCTTGGGCGTAGTTGATGACAGCCGATTCGTCGGGAGCCAGCGCAGGAAGCTCTTTGCGATCTCTAAGGGCGTCCACGACGGCGTCGGGGACTCCGGCAGCCCGGGCAGAAGCGGCATGGGCGTTCCAGACGTACACGCAGTCATTCTCGCGAGCTGTGACCAGCATGGTGAGTTCCAATATTTTATCCGACAGAGACGAATCGTTGCGCAAGTATTGGTTCAAGGCTGTGACCGCTTGCTGCGCCTTGGGAACATGCCAGAATATCGATCCGGGCCCAACCAATGGCACCGAGCCTGCGCCCGCTAGAAGCTCGTCAAAAGCGTCGGCCTGTCCGCTGGGGACTGTTTCTCTGGTCGCTGCTGGAATCCTAGCCATGTCAATCACCTACATTATTAAAAATTTTGTTATGTGCTTGAACCCTACCACGCGATCATGGCGCGTGGGCATAAACTTACGCGTCCGGTTTTGACTTGTCAACCTAACTGATATGGCACTTGAGAGATATAACAGGAGGATTCGTGACACCATGGAACGGCCAAATATCTCACGCTTGTGCAGTCACGAATCTCGTGAATCAAATTTAACCAACGCCCGGACCTTGCAAAAGCGTTATGTCAACCCATGGCCCTATATTTTGTTTTTCCTAACACCTACTGGTAAATCTAATTATCAACCCATGATAAGTCCAAGATGCTTTTTACCTTCAACGTGTCATACATCTCTATAGTTGCATGAACAATATTAGATAAGATAACTGTATAATTTAGAATAGTGGCTTCGGGATTTGACTTCACGATCCCTGCTTATGGGTTTTGATATAGTGAAGTAGTTGCTGCCAGCATCATCGTACAGGGTTAACTATTGAATATGGAATGGAGTAATAGTATGAGCGATTCTATAGAGCAACCACTAGAAAACACCGTCGAGGAACTCGGGGAGTTCGACGCTATAATCATCGGCGCAGGGGTCACCGGGCTTTATCAGTTGTACTGTTTACGGCAACTTGGTCTCTCAGTCAGGGTATTCGAGGACGGTAGCGAAGTAGGCGGCACCTGGTATTGGAACCGCTATCCAGGAGCCAGATTCGACTCTGAAAGTTATACCTACGGTTATTCTTTCTCAGAAGAGCTACTGCAGGAATGGGACTGGAAAGAGCATTATTCCGGACAGCCGGAGAACGAACGCTACCTGAATTATGTAGCGGATAAGTTTGATCTGCGTAGAGACATAGAATTCAACGCTCACGTATCATCTGCAATCTACGACGAGTACAAGGGACGCTGGCAAGTCCAAACGCAGGATGGTCGCCAAGCCAGCGGCCAATTTCTAGTTGCGGCAGTCGGCAACCTATCCGCAGGTTATATACCTGAATTTGATGGGATCAATAGATTCCAGGGCAACTGGTGTCACACCTCTCGATGGCCAAAGGACGGCATGGATTTGGCCAATAAGCGCGTAGGAGTAGTTGGGACTGGAGCCACAGCCATCCAGCTCATTCCAGAAATAGCAGCCGAGGTAGCTCATCTGACCATATTTCAAAGAACAGCGAACTACTCTGCGCCTCTACGGAATTGTCCGATAGACCCCGAGTGGCAGCGAGATATCAAGGCAAATTACCCGGAAATCTTTAAAAAATGCAGCGAAACTCCAGGCGCGTTTATACACGAATTTGATCCGCGTTCGGCCATGAATGTATCGAAGGAAGAGCGGTTGGCGCAATACGAGAGATTGTGGGCTGAGCCCGGTTTTAAAAAATGGTTGGCCAATTTCCAAGATATCATGATACCCGGCGAGGCCAATGAGGATTACGCTGAATTCGTCCGAGATAAGATCCGCCAGCGAGTAACTGACCCAGTAGTGGCGGAGTTGCTAGTCCCGAAGGACCACCCTTTCGGTTCAAAACGAATCCCCTGCGAGACCGGATATTATGATGTATTCAACAGGGACAACGTTTTATTGGTTGACGTCCGAGACACACCGATTAAACGCATTACACCACAGGGCATACAAACGGACAGCGTCGAGTATGAACTGGACGTCATCATATTCGCAACAGGATATGATGCCGGGACCGGGTCGTTGACCCGGATAGATATCCGAGGAGAAGGAGGTCGGACTATAAAGAATAAATATGCGGAAGGTCCACGCAATTATATGGGCCTCCTAAGCGCAGGGTTCCCAAATCTCTTCATAATGCCTGGTGCTGGTGCTGGCAACTTCACCAGAGGTTGCGAGCCGGTCGTGGAATGGGTATCCGACTGCATCAAATATATACGTCAGAATAAGTTCAAGCATATCTCTGCATCCCCTGAAGCAGAAGATACATGGACCAAGTACGTTGCAGAAGCCGGCGCTAATTCGCTACGGACTAAGGCTGACTCCTGGTTTGTTGGCGCGAACATTCCCGGTAAAGCACGAGTATTGCTAGGGAGCCCCGACAGTGCTCCAATAGCGAAATCCAAACGGGATCAAGTGGCCGCCAATGGATACGAAGGATTTCTGTTCCGTTAATAACAGCTAATATTAGCCATAACGACAGAGATTTCAGAATTTATGATTCCACAACCAGTATTAGGATCAACGAATGCGCTCATGTTTGTTTAGAATTATAGGATTTCTTGTTGTATTTTGGGTCAAGCAACATTTCCGTATCGGATATTTTATAGTAGGGTTTGTCGCCAACATATCAACATATGCTTTAGGAAGACGGTGGCGAAAAAATACTAGGGAACAACGATATGTGGACGATTAGTGGAACGTATGAAAATGAAACAAACCTGCCATATTTCCTTAGGAGTCATCAATACCAACCCCCTCTTATGATGACGTAAACCATTACAGCTACGAATACTACTATTGACATGACCATAATACGTTTCATACAAGCATTTTAATACAAATCGAACGGTAACCAAACCTTCCATGCCTGATATATTCTTCCAAAGTTATGATTGTGTATAATCACAATCATCAGACGTTAAATAGGAGGATGCATGGCTATAAAAAACTGGGATACTGCAACATCACGGATAGTATATCTTCGATTAGAAGCGGGGCAATCGCTTATTGAAGAACTTGAATCTCTCGCTCTTTCAGAAGGGATACGCGAGGCCGCCGTAATCTCCTGTATCGGAAGCCTAAGCCAATTAAAACGTCGTAATCTTTGTGGCCGTGAAAACGGAGTAACACAGCATGAAAGGGAAACAATCAACGAGGTTCTCGAATTAGTAAGCGCAGAGGGTTACGTTCAACCCGCTGAAGATGGTGGTATACGCGTTCACATACACATCGCGGCTGCACGACCTTCAGGTGAAATAATCGGAGGCCACTGTGAAGACGCTACTTGTTTTACGGGAGCCTACTTATATCTACAAGTCATTGAAGGTACACCTAACTGAACCCTTCGACCTTGATATACAAAAGGTTAGTCAAAATCAAATCTTTATGACCTAGAACTACAATGGGATTAAGCATGCTTTCAAAGGCTGCTTTGATAGATTTTACAACTAGAAATCTATGGTGGNTTGCGNAATCATACTCACAACAGTATTTTATGNNNGCATAAAATCATTACGAACTCGAATNCANATTTGGNAAATAGCACAATTTGGGAGTTACACTAATCCGTGNTTTAACAGGCATGAGCGATAGATAGGTCAAGTNCTNTGGGCAANTANTTTCCTTTTTCAAGCCTCCAATGGTGTAGATGTCCNTGAATTAGGATTNGAATTGGAGAGAAAGATCNCGTGGTGTAGTCCAGGAGATTTGACAACGAAAAACACCGTAAAGAGTTTTCCCAAAAAGATTATGATTAATAGTTCCGAAAATACTAAACAGAGAACGAACTGTAATGCATGACGTGATCACGCCTCCCCAATTCCCCATATGAAAACCCATAATTCCAAGATACTACCAACCGTTGCAAAAAACCTGCTGGACTAATAATATTCCCCCCTTTCGTCTCAGGTAAATGACGAGGGGCGACTGGTATATATCCGATCCACATTTTATATGATGTTCTGAGGAGATCCAAAATGTACATGGTAAGAAACGTATGGAAGTGTGCCCGTGGAAAGGTTCCTGAATGCTTGGAAGTTGTTAAGGAAGTTAGGGCTTCCTGGGCCAAAGATGGTAATACAACCGGTAGAATATACACGGATTATACTGACCGTATGGATACTATTTCATTTGAGATAGAAGTGGAAAGTCTCGATGAGTATTTTAACAATCAGCGTAGCAATTACGATGAGTTGTCTCCCGAGACGCAAGAATCTGTCAGACAATTTAATGGCAACACTGTTGAAGGCAATCGTCAAATCTGGGAGATAATTCCATAATCATATTGGCATCGACCAGACGGCCGGTATTAAATCACATAAACTTGATATCTTGATTTGAAGGATGGTAATCAGAATTCTTTATGTATTGATTTGAACATCTGAAACCATCGATCACCAAATGTGTCCAACATATGTTCTCAGATTTGCGCTAAATAAAAATCACTATCACCCCGAAAGAAAATATGGTCCTATTTAAGAGGATCGTGACAGAATACAAGAATCAAACATATACCGGATGGGTCATACTGAACGTTCATTCTTATGCAAGGATCCAATCCATGCTATAGATCTCTCCTGAAATTCACTGATTCCAAAAATAGAACAACAGTAGGATTAAGTGGACCCAATCTTATTCTTCAATTCCAAGGAGCCCTGCAGCAGTACCACCAAGAATCTTTACCCGGTCTTCATCCGTTAGCCCAGGAATCGACATGATATGGTCGATAGGATCAGTGTTCCAGGGGAACGGGTAATCGGTACCGAGGAGTACATGATCAATCCCTGCCTCGCATATTAAATGTCTCATGGCCTCCCTCGTAAACATTATGGAATCGAAATACAGTTGGCCACCTCGGATATATTCGGTAGGTTTTTTCTTCGGTAATGGTCCTACCTCGTCAGGAAATGTAGTAATCACTGCGTCTGAGCGATTGGCATAGGAAGGCAGGAAGCCACCTCCATGAGAGGCGCAGATCTTGAGCCCTGGAAACCTATCAAGTGTGCCTTCGAATATCAAATGCGACAAGGCAATCGTGGTCTCAAGCGGATTCCCAATCGTATTAGTCAGGAGACCATTTCCTCCTAACCGACCGCTCGATTCCAATTCACGGGTGCCGAGCGGGTGCATAAATACTAGAACACCCAACTCTTCGCATTTCGCCCAAAAAGGATGAAACTTCGGGTTGGCAAGATCCTCACCTGCTACGCTTCCCCCAACGCTAACACCCCGAAAACCAAGGGTTTTAACAGCCTTATCCACCTGTTCAACTGCAAGGTCAGGATATTGCAACGCTGATGTCGCAAATGCAATGAATCTATCATCCTGTGAGGCACAGAACCCAGCCAATGCCTCGTTTTGCACCTGAATCAATTCTGCCGCAGCATCACGTTCAGCCTTGTACCAGTAAGGATTTACACTGAGAGCCTCGACATCGACGCCCGATTGGTTCATCTGAGTCAATCTATCGTTGACATTGGACCACAGAAGACCCTCCTCCTCTAGGGGATGGTTAATCAGGTCTGCAGCTTCTGGAACTATACAATGTGCATGGACATCCACCGTCTTCACTCGCTTGCCGCTAATAACCACCTCACGGCGGACACTTTCCGTAATCTGGGCTGAACTGCCACCACCAGCACCGAAGCCAGTTTCGCAATCGACAAAGGCCAAGATCAAACCAGTATCCTGACTACCGTTAGTTATAGGCATTTATGTTCCTCCGCTTTGCATCATAGTTGCCACCAATTTCTCAAATAGATAAACATCCTTGCTCATTGTATCGGTGTGCGCAAGCAGAAGAAAAGACTGCTCGCAAGATAGAACAGATATAGACCAAAAGTAGAGCCATAATTGGATCTCAACTGAGATACCGCCGATAAATAAAACGTTCAGCGTGCGTTAATAGCAAGCTATTAACGCTTTAGTTGATTTGTATAACTATTCATCAGAACAAAACACCGACCTCAAAAGCTACCCTCTACGGATTAATCCATGTCCAAACAAATCGTTAACCTTTGCAAAAAAGACACTCTACATTACTCTTTGATTCTCCATTCATTGGGCCGCTTGCATAGCCCAACAACCCTGTTAGAATTCAGATCCATAGAACATCGTATATACACGTTAAGGAAGGGAGTAAAATGTCAGACCGCGAGCTAGGAAACGTAGGATCGTATGTGATGGTCGAAAACGACCAGGTTCGAGTATGGCAGAACGATCTTGAACCCGGCGAATCCAGTGACTGGCATCTCCACACTGCAAATTATCTATTCGTAGCTACTAAACACGGTGATCTGAAAGTTGAATTCGATGATGACTCATCCCAGGTCATAGAAATGCAGGTGGGACAGGTGGTAATAGGAGACAAAGACTCAATTCACCAACTTACGAACGTTGGAGACGCTCGCTACACCAGTGTGATAATCGAGTTAAAGGACTAGACCTGATTCTCAGTTCAGGGTGATCGTACTAACCCTCCCAATGCTGCCACTGCACAAGTCTTGATCCGAGATAGAGGTGTAACTCTGATCATCGTCGTGGGGATCTCTTATTATTCTAAACGGTGATAATCAATAATGGTTCAATCAAAATCCTTTGAACCATTCATTGAAGTTCTTCGCCTGCTCCAAAGAGCCTTCAACCATCAACCTACCATCGGTGATCGCCTGCTCTACTTGTAATCTTCCGAACATCAGAAGAAGGTAGTTACCGGTATCACACCGAAATATGGCATCAGGTGCCTCCGCATTATGTGGTTCTGTATTGAAAGTATCTCCGCTAACTATCAAGTCCGTACGGACCTTTAATGGGGTGGAGATATCAAAACGGTAGCGTACCGGTACCGGTAAATCCAATCCCGGTGTAAAGGCAGTACCAATCCATCGTGGCACCAACTCCAAAAGAGGTGGAAGAGAGCTTAGCGACAATTCCGCCTTACTATCTACACCCCTACGAATATCCCAGCCGTGTAGAGCTAATTCCTGTATTTGGATGCTTAAATAGGATTTAACTGGAAGTACGCCCCTTCGGTGAAAGCATGGCTTAGCCCAATCTTCTTCACTCAGCAGACCTATAACATTCTTTAGATGTTCATGGCCTGAAGTAAAATCGTCCAATATCTGAGCCCTAGATTTCTGCCGGAACTCTCTGGCTGAGGGACCGCTGGGATGTGAAGCCCTCTCCCCCGAAGGCACGAACGATTGACCCTCCGGAGGGCCCGAGTGACCAGCGATAGCTCTAGTTATGTTAGAAGCCCATCCTCCCACACTGACAGATAAATGGGACACTATATCCTCGATGGTCCAGCCGTCACTCGTGCTATCACTCGCCCATATTTCTGCATCGAGACTCCCGAGGTAAGTTTTCAAACTGGATGCTTCAGATACAACTGCTTCGACTATGCTATTTGTAGAAATAGATTCCATGCCTACCCCCTATAAATACCCTCCTAGGGCGCACCTGTAGGGGGGCGGGAATACCAACTTGGCTTACCGCCCCCGGATTCTATCGAAAGTCAGTTATTCAGTTATGTAGCAGGGAACCATACCCCTGAATATACCCCCCTGTCTGGAGGAGCGCTCACTAGAGAAGCCATATCAGAAAATACCTTCTGAACCGTATCAGATGCGTCGCGCGCATTCTGGCTACTCTCGTACAGACCGATTATAGTTAGCTCATCTTCCCCAGTCACAGCGACCGCGAATCCAATTATCCCAGCCAGTTGGGTTACCAAACCGGACTGTTCATCGATAAACTTTGTTACCTCTTCCATTTTCCCAGGTTGTAAACTAACAACAGTTTTAGATATTCCAGCCATTTCTTAACTCCTATATCATTTAAACATCCGAATATCAGAAACATACCACGACTCGGCAACCAAGCCAAACCTCTCAGACGGGTGTCTGGTATGTTTGTAGTATAATTTCACGGAGCCAACACAAAGGAGACCGAATAATGTACCTTTTGAGAAGAACAGCTAAAGCCCAACAAGGGAAAGTTTGGGATGTTGCCAACCTAATGTCTAAGATCTGTGCCTCCTATGAGGAAAATGGGCGTTACAAAGCCCAGGTGTTTGTTTCGCAGGGCCTTCCCGGGACTCCGAATGTGGTTTGCGCAGAATGGACTCAAGAAGCCATAGAACCCAACTGGCCAACGAGAGTCCCAGAGGCAGTGCGAACCTTGAACGCCGAGATGTTCCCTATGCTGACCGAGCCTTGGAGTATAGAATTCTTTGAACTGGTAACACCTCAAAAACTTGAGGAAAGGAACTTTCACTAACCCGGTCAAATTTGAAATATTGTTTGATAACATCGTGAATCCTGTATTAAAAAAGGACCTCTGACCCATTATTAGAGGTCCTTTTTTAATACAGGATTCTTATCACTTTAACTTTAAATCGTGGAGAAATATTTTATGATCAGACACATCGGCATTAACGTTAGTGATCTAGTAAAAGCCAAATATTATTATGACAACCTTCTCCCATCATTGGGGTTCGAACTTCATATAGTAGCTGAGGATCAATTCGCGTATCGCCCTAGTGACAATCAATCTGGTCCCTCGATTTTCTTTTATCCTGCCTTGGAAGATGAAAGATATTCACGACATAAACCTGGGCTTCAGCACTTAGCTTTTACAGCAGAATCCCGGTCGGCAGTAAATGATATACACGCTAAAGCTCAGTTACTGGGATCAGAAATAATTTATCCTCCTCAGTTGTTTCCTCAATACCGTCCCCATTATTTTGCAACATTCTGGTTGGACCCGGAAGGAATAATGCTGGAATCAGTTTGTCTGACTGAAAACCATTCCAACTAACTGATCACACGGGTCCGTGTAAAATTTAGAGTCGCGGCACCTGGACAATTACTTTTCCATTGTTTGATATCTCCTGTGCTATACTCGCGACAATCTACAATTTTCAGTAGGAGATATATCCATGTCCAGACTAACGCCTATCACCAAACGCGACCAGGTCACCGGAGATGCACTAACAGCATTCGACGCCATCATAAAGTCTAGAAACAATATTAATGGCCCCCACTCTATGATGATGTACGCCCCTGAGGTCGCTCGCTGTTCTACTGCGTTAAGCGATTCTTTACGCTTCGGTGGGAATTTATCCGATCACGACACTGAATTGGCCATTATCACAGCAGCACGACACTGGGACTGCGAGTACGTCTGGGCCTCTCATTCCGCCGCCGCATTAAAAGCGGGTGCCCGACCCGAAGCGGTGGATATAATAGCAAATGAAAACAGTTTAGATGGCCTCACTCAAGAAGAAGCGGTTATTGTACGTTATGGACGGGAATTGATGGATACCCATCAAGTATCACAAGAAACATTCAACGCCGCTTTGGCACAATTCGGAGAGGCAAATACCATAGTCTTAGGAGCCCTGATGGGATACTATTCCTTCATCGCTTGCACACTCCTTGCAACAGATATGAAACCTGCCGTTGGCTCCCCTGTATTGCCAAAACTACGATAAGTAGTGTCTACAATAGGACACTACTTAATCTTTAAGTACTTAAAGTCTGCGATAGTCTGACGAGCCAACTCAATTCTATTATCAAGGGGATATTTATTAGTAGCATCTTTTACAGGACAAAACATCCATCATCCATAGCCAAGTCTGGAAACAACCGATAGGATCTATATGACAATCTCCAATGATCCGATGGGTCCAGTTCTGCGCAGGAAATATTATTTGAGAAAACAAAGAGGCGAAAACGAGAGTTCGTTTTCGCCTCTTTGTTTAACCGATTTAGTGTCTCTATCTAACCAACGTGTTGATCAATAAATGCACGGATTTGCTCAAGTGTCTGCTTTCCAACATCAGAAGAGAGGTCACTCAGTAAACCTTCTCCTTCTTCCTCAACTATGGTGACATCTATACTACCGCCAGCTTTCCGGTATTGATCTATAAATTCATCGAAATCTGGACGCGGGTGGTTATCCTCATAGCTTCGGCGAAGAGTCAGAGTCGGAGGCAATGCTGTCTTCTCCCCACCAGCTAGGATACGTGCAGGCGCTCCTTCTGCCATCGCTTCCTCTGTACCCCAATATTGTTCGTGCATTGGCGGAGTTCTTTCAGACATACCTGGAGGTGGAGTTAAATCCTTCCGAAGACCTTTAGCATAAAGATAACGGCCTAAAGGATCAATCACGGGAGAGACCATGATAACGCAGTCCACTGTAGCGTCAACTGCAGAGTCCCCAGCAGGGGCTGGGAGAGCAGAGTAACGTGAATCCGTCGGGCGCATACCGAGCAACATAGCCTGGTGTGCACCGCTTGAGGTACCCATAGTGCCAATACGGCCAGGGATACCGTTCCACGCAGCAGCCTGAGTTTTACACCAACGAATCGCATAATGGATGTCTGCCAGCGAATTTGGATATGGGTCTTGGGTGCGAAAATCTAATGCAGCGACTATTACCCCGGTCTTGGCCAAAGCTTCGTTGGCTGCATCACCATTCAAACGATCACCTCGAACCCAAGCCCCACCGTGCAACTCAATCACGATTGGGAATGGTCCACTACCTTGAGGCTTAAAGAGACGTGCTAAGAGTGGGCTTCCAGCGTGATTCAGATACTCCACATCAGCAATATCTACTCCATACGTTTGTGTTCTAGTAGTCATTCATAGCTCCTATCCCTGTTTATTTATGATACGTATCCAATATGGGCATTATAACTTATTTGTTGATAAACAGCGTATAACTGAATACCCGTACCCAGTACACATCAAAAGCCTTTAATTCTTGATCGGAACATATCCAAGGTTTGGTTATTCGCAACCAGATTCAGTGACTATCCCGATGCATTAGAACATAGTTTTCGAACGAGCCTAATGCGGCTATGACACGCAATATTTCGTATTTTTCTAACGTTTGCAATGACTCCAAACCTATAAGGCCTGCCGATATACCCACAATTGCGTTACACTAATGCGGTGCTTTAAGGTTACCCAACCCAGACAATTTGGTAAAAGCAACAACAGGAGGCTAGCATATGGGCCAATTTGTTTATGTTTCGCTGCAGGACGAAGACAAGATTATGGTCTTTGGCCTAGATACAACAACGGGCTCTCTAACGCTGCAAACAGAAGTACCTGCCGCTGGTAGCCCCTCGGCACTAACTACTAATCCTGAAGGAAATATCATTTACGCTTCTCTAAGGAATAGCAATGAAATCGCTAGTTTCAGTGTTGACACTAGTACTGGGGGGCTGAAACCAATTAGTAAAATCTCTGTGGATGCCTCGCCGACATACCTATGCACTGACCGCCAGGGCAAATTCTTGTTGGCAGCATACTATCAAGGACGACACGTAGGTGTGCACCAGATTCAAACTGACCATTCACTAAGAGATACCCCTGTCCAATGGCTGGAAACTGATATAGGAGCACACTCTATTAACGTAGATCGCTCGAATCAATATACCTTTGTGCCTCACATTGCACGTATACAAGATAACGTTTTGGGACCTCCTCCTGAGGAATTAGGGCCTAACGTCATTTATCAGTTCAAGTTCGACCCTAACAGTGGGCAACTGACTCCTAACGTTCCGTTAAAATTAGATTCTGATGGTTTCTTAGGGCCAAGGCACTATTGCTATCATCCTAGTTTAGATATCGTCTATTTCTCCAACGAACAGGGATGTAGTGTATCAAGCTATAGATTAGCCCCAGAGTCAGGGACATTATCTCCACTTCAAACAATCAGTACGGTCCCCGATGGATTCGAAGGGCGAAATACTTGTTCCCAAATTCAAATTACAGCAGAGGGAACCCTCTTGTATGTACCCAATCGAGGGCACAATAGCATGGCCGGATTTACAATAAACTCTGATGGACTCCTTACGTCAGCAGGGCAAAGCCCTACTGAAGCTGTCCCGAGCGCCTTTAGCCTAGACACCAGTGGAAATTTCTTATTTGCAGCTGGTTCAGCTTCTGACCGATTGGCCGCTTATAAAGTAAGTAGTGATACAGGAGCTCTTTCTCTCTTAGAAACTTACCAGGTAGGTAAGCGGCCGATGGAAGTTCTAGCTATCTCTTTCTGAGACTTCATCAGGGATCTATTTACGTCACTTATAACGATAAAATTTGTTGCCATGAATTCATTGGTCGCAAAATCTAAACCTAGAGCGTAATTATGTATAAAGGGCTAAACAATGACTAACCTCGTGGGTGACCGTGGTTATCAACCTGTCCAAATCCTGGCAGTCCGGCCTCATCCGGACGACGAAAGCACCTCGACCGGCGGGATGCTAGCCTATTACAGCTCGAAGAACGTACGAACAGGAGTAGTGATCTGTACCGGAGGCGAGGAAGGGGAAATTCACGATCCAAATTTGGACCCGGTGTCCGACAAATACAGGTTACGGGAAATACGAACCCAAGAAGTAACTGATGCCTGTGCAATTCTAGGTGTTTCAGAGCTGCGCATGCTCGGCTACCGAGATTCCGGTATGGCCGGCACAGATGCCAATCACCATCCTGAAGCATTTATGAACGTCGATAAGGTGAAAGCGGCGGGGGAATTAGTCCGTATTATCCGTCAACTACGACCTCGCGTCATTGTATCAGAACCACCTGGAGGCATTTATCCTCACCCTGACCACATAATGTGTCACGATATATCCATAGATGCATTTCTAGCCGCTGGTAAACCAAATGAGTTTCCAGAAGCCGGTCAACCGTGGAGTCCAGATAAACTATACGGTGTCGCACAGATAGACGATGGCGCATGGGATGATTTGGCATCAGAATTCAGTTCTGCTGGATTCAAACTCGACTTGAGTACAACTCGTACCAGAGGACCCGGACCTGAGACCGCCACCGTATCTCTCGATGTACGACCCTACAGCGAGCATCAGCGCCAAGCTCTTCGTGCACATCGTACTCAGATCCCAGAGGACAGCTTTTTAATTAGCTTACCTCCAGAACTGCGTGAACGAGCTTTCGCAACCGCTTACTTCGTTAGGATCTCTCCCCCTTGCTCTCTGGGGGAGATTGAACCTGATCTACTACACGGACTAAATTAGTAAACCAACAAATTATTAAGCCACATAAACCTAACAAAGGTAAATTACCTGAAAATCCTCTAGCGTATGACGAGATTGTAATTACAAGAAATATACTGAACTCTTAACCTCAGGTTTTTGGGCCTTATTCTCCATTTGGTAGTGAATCTGAGAATCCCTCCCACTCTTCGAGACTTTTTTGTCCCCAGCTTTCAAAATGCATTAGCTCTTCAATATTGATCCGGCTACGCCAGCCTACCTCCTCTAAAGTAGGCCGTTTCGGGAACTCTGTTGGATAACCTAGACATAAGTATCCAACGGGTACTATATGGTTTGGGATCCCAAGTATTTTGCGTAACTGCATTTGTTTTAAGATGCTTACCCAACCTACACCTATTCCTTCCGCTCGGGCGGCAAGCCACAAATTTTGAATAGCACAACATGTGGAATAAACGTCTGTCTCTGGAATTGAATTACGGCCTAATACCACCCCACCTCTAAAGGGATCACAGGTGATACAAATGTTAACGGGTGATTCTAAAATGCCTTCTAATTTTAATGATAGGTAATGACTTCGCTGCGGTTCGTCAAAAAAAACCGCTGCAGCCTGCCGCTCTCGCTCAAATAATTCTTTTACCTTGCTCCTAATCTCAATAGACTTAATCATTATGAAATCCCATGGTTGCATAAACCCAACCGACGGTCCTTGATGCGCTGCTTGTATTATTCTTCCAAGAGCATCATCCGGAATGGGGACCTTCTTAAAACTCCTAATATCTCTTCTTTCCAAAATAATTTTATAAAGTGCCTGCCGTTCTTCACTCGTAAAATTGTCTGAGGCATCAGAAATAGTCATAATTCAGTCTCCCCCAAGCCTTAAATAAAAATACCCCGCTTCGATAACGGAGCGGGGACTCAGATCAATGTTATATGCCCACTCGCGCTCGGAGCGTAAGACACTTGTGCGGCAGGCCTCCTGACTTATGAATCACAGTTCTTAAACGCCTTCCCGCCACGTACGGCAGTGGCTGATTCAATCTTGTTAAGAACGATCCAATTACAGTGGCGGGCCCGTGCTGGAATCTAACCAGCTTTCCTATTATCCCCTTACGGGGCACCACACGCTATTCTGTTTCCATGGCTGAGCATATCTTAACGATAAGTATGAGTCAAATGTAATTGATAGTGGACCACCACATAGGAGTGTCTACCCTCAATTTATTCCCAACTGTTGACCCTTTTACAATAAACATCCTATGCTTAAGAGACTCGGTTCCATTCGTTAGACTCGTAGCTACAACCCTAACTAGAATAAGGAGAGAGCTTTATGAGATACGACGTTATCATAGTAGGTGGAGGCGCAGCTGGCTCCGTACTCGCCAGTAGGCTAGCAGAAAATCCACACACTTCCGTTCTATTATTGGAAGCCGGAACAGACTATCCAGATCCGGACCACCTCCCAGACGAAATTAAATTTGGGAATACCAGCTACGCAGAATCACCAGAGTCCGAACACAATTGGGCTCTACGAGGAACAATCACAGAAGAGCAAGGTGAAATACATGTTGCTCAGGGTAAGGTCATAGGGGGCGGCTCATCAATTAACGGGCAAGCTATGCAAAGAGGTCTGCCAGAGGATTTCGACTCCTGGGCTGCTATGGGTAATGATGAATGGTCTTATGACAAAGTACTGCCATTCTTTCGAAAATGTGAGAATGATCTCGACATTAGGGACGACTTCCACGGAACCGATGGGCCCATGCCGGTGAGACGTCGCCAGGCTGGAGCATGGCCCGATATACAAAAAGCATTTCAAGAGGCCTGTCTAGGGTCAGGTTACGGCATGGTAGAAGATACCAACGGACCTAACCCTTCAGGGATAGGAGTATGGCCTTCAAACAATTTAGATGGCTGGCGTATGAGCGCGGCTATAACCCACCTCAATCCGGTACGACACCACCTAAATCTTACAGTTCGCGGTGAGGTTTTTGTAAGAAAAGTGTTGATAGTAAATCACAAAGCTATAGGTGTTGAAGCAGAAAGCGGAGGGGAGATTTTTAATATCGAAGCGCAACGTGTGGTATTAAGTGCAGGTGCCATAAAGTCCCCACATTTGCTCATGCTGTCCGGTATTGGGCCCAAGGAACAACTTCAAGAATTTGGCATACCTGTAATTCATGATCTACCAGGAGTGGGTCAAAATCTATTTAACCACCTAAGCGCTCAGATTACTTTTAAAGTCAAAGACGGATTGACACTGGCCGGTGGGCCAGAATCCGTCCACTTTGGATTGCACTATACTTCGGACGGCTCTAGCGAATCCACTGATATGTTAATGCGAACAACGCCAATGGTAGATGAACGACCCGAGCTTGTCCCTGGCTTTCGTACTCAGTATCTAAACGGCGAAGTTCCTCCTGATAGAGTAGCCAGGATATCGTGCACTCTTGGATTACCAGACGGCTCCGGATACGTCAGACTATCATCTTCTGACCCTGCCGTTCAGCCTAGTTTCAATTATCGTTATCTCCAGAATCCAAACGACATTCGTCGAGTGCGAGAAGGTATTCGCATGGCAGCTAGTTTTCTTGAAACTCCCGCATATAAAGACATAAACGACTATCGAATCCAACCAACAGATGAGGTCCTAACTGACGATGACGCTTTGGATCTCTATATCCGAAAAACCGTTGGAACAGCCCGACACGTATCAGGAACATGTAAGATGGGGCCTGACACGGACCCTACCGCTGTAGTTGACCAATATTGTAGTGTCAAGGGAGTTGAAGGTTTATCAGTAGTTGACGCTTCAGTAATGCCTCGGATTACGAGATCGGGGGGCAGCCACGCAACCGTTATCATGATCGGTGAGCGCACCGCTGAATGGATTACTTCTCAAATCGAGTAACATTATAAATATCGGAGGATAAAATGCCTACGTTTTCGGCCAACGGAGTAGAGATTTACTACGAGGTGACCGGTCAGGGGTACCCGTTGATTTGGAGTCATGAGTTCGGAGGATCTTACGATAGCTGGGAAGCCCAGGTGAAATTTTTCAGCAGGCGATACCAAGTCATTACCTACGCAGCCCGTGGCTGGCCGCCATCTGATGTCCCTGAAGATCCAGCAGCGTATACCCAAGACATAGTAGTCAACGATTTATACCTTTTGATGCGTCATCTTAACATTAGCGAGGCTCACATCGGAGGGCTATCAATGGGTGGCAGCGTTGCGTTAAATTTTGGTATAGCACACCCTGAGATGGCTAAATCTTTGATCGTAGCCTCGGCTGGATCCGGAAGCACTAACCGAGATACCTTCTTATCTACTGGCCAATCAATGGCAGACCGACTTCTATCCGAAGGAATGGTGCCAGTAGCCGAAGATTATGGAACCACAAATATAAGAGTTCAACTGCGTAGAAAAGATCCAATAGGATTTGAGACCTTCGCCCGCTTGTTATCCGAACACTCAGCAACAGGATCAGCCTTGACTTACCAAGGTTTTGTCATGAACCGACCTACTGTATTTGAGCTAGAGGATAAACTGAAATCATTACGAGTCCCAACTCTGATAATGATCGGAGATGAGGATGAGCCTTGCATTGAACCGGGAATATTCATGAAACGTACCATACCAATATCCGGTTTATCATGTTTTCCCCAAAGTGGCCACGCCATTAACCTAGAGGAACCTGACCTATTCAACCGAACTGTTTTAGACTTCCTGACTACAGTAGAAGCAGAACGATGGGCAGAGAGTCCAACCTAGATCCTGATCAGAATCTTTCCACACGGACTTTATTATATTTAGTCAGGAAAATACAAATCAACACTTCATGCATACCAAGAGGTCTCAGCATCCAGCGGCCGACACTTGGTATAAAAATAAAGATTAATAATACATTGTGCAGTATCTAACTATTTCTCCAATTAACAAAGGGCCCTGTTACTTTTAACAGGGCCCTTTGTTAATCATCCTTGATCGCGATTTACTTCCAACTCATTACACTAACCCGGATTCGATCATCAAATCCACGAGGTTCCCAATTTAATTCTTCGACCTTGCCAAAATTAGCTGTTATATCAAACAAACCCATTATCAAATATTCATCATGGATCATGTCACCTATAGACTCTAAAATCTGTTTACGCTCCTCCCCAACAGCACCCATTCCACGAGTCCTCAAATCTTCCATTTTAGGATCACAAATTCGAGATCTATTACTTTCACACGACAAAACATCGTTTAAGAACCTAGCAAAATCCTTGGAATCCATATTCTTGTTAGTTTCTATCATATCGGCATGATCACAGGTAGTAGGCTCACCAGTAATCAACCACCTTTCCTCGGTGATTTCGGGCGAAACCAATCCTATACCACAATCCCGTATTGAATTTCTGACACTCATTTCAGGAAGTGTCAAACTCACGTTTATACCCAGATCTTGCCAATAGCTAACTATAGATTCGTAAAGCTCTTGTTGGTTAGGCCAGTTCACGGGCCTACTAATCAACCTTATCTCCTCGCCTTGGTAGTCAGCTTCTTTTAATTTCTCCCTTACCAAGGAAGGATTGTAATCGTACGGCTCAACGTTCCTATCCGTTATGCCCAGAACTCCAGGGAATGCTATATTGCTACGACACGACGTAGACCCTCCCAGTAAAACATCAACAACCTCTTGACAATCCCATCCATGAGCCAACGCCTGTCTCATAGCCTTTTTCTGTAGCAACGGATTCCAAACCGTATCAAACAGTATAAAGTTGGTGGTTCCTCTGCTAGACGATTGGAATACAGGAACTGAATCCTTATCAGCCAATCCTAACCTGTAGGCAAGATCCGCTTCCCCTGTCTGAATCATAGCAGATCGTATAGTTGCCTCACCTCTCCAGACCCATTTCACATTTTGAATTATTGGGAATTGGGCCTCTTCAACGTCTGGATTAGGAACGTAATCAGGATAAGCTTCAGCAGTAATTGCGATACCTGGATCCCACTTAACTAACCTGTATGGGCCCAACCCGACGTTGTCTCGGGTAGTAACATCTACTGGGTTGTTCTCATACCACTCCGGAGCTAAAGCTCCCATTACAGTAGCTGTTTTTATAAAGATCGGGCAAGGTTTGTCACAGATTACTTTTACAGTCAGATCGTCTACTTTTTCGCCCCTATGTGTACCTGTATATCCGGCACTCGAGTTACTTCCAATATCTCGGTTGCCCGAAGCGTTCGTGAAATTCCAAGCGGCCGTATCTCCGTTCCATGGTTCGCCATTATGAAATTTAACCCCTTCTCTTAGGGATATATGCCAGGTATCTAGCCCAATTAATTCCCATCCGGTAAAAGGAGATAGTGCAACCAATTCACGATCATCTTTATCGAACCAACCAAGAGGGTCGTTCAGATTCTCTCTATGAATTCTCCCACCTTGGGAGTGATGGTAAATGTTTAAACCTGGTGGCTCATCGTCTAATACTATGATTACATCATCTCTACCTTGAGAAACCCCTGATTCTGGAGCGACGGTCGGCTCGGGTATGGAAGTAGCCTGAACTCCAGCCGCCTTAGCTGACGGTTTAGATGCTTTGGATTCATCAGGACTGGTTGTCTCGGTGGCAGATGGTCCGCATGCTAACAGTATTAATGACGAAATAGTCAAAATTATCAATAGAGATATGTTAAGTCCCCATTTCGGAAAATTTGATAAGGTCATATCATTTACCTCCAGATTTGAATATGAGTTACATCAAAGGTACCGGCATATTTTTCAGACTATAAATCGAGACAATTTCGTAAAATCCGTCGAGGACACAGCGATCATTTTGGATTATAGATAATTTTACGATTATATTATTAACGGACATATTATATCATGTGAATAGTCACATTGTTACTCAGATCGACCTAATTTCGTCTGACAATAGCCCAAGCATCATACTATTGATCGCAGAATACCTATCTCG
>PAMF01000008.1 GCA_002707185.1 Chloroflexota bacterium
ATGGGATTGGATAGCTTCAACTAGTTCAACAGGAATGTTTTCCCATTCAAGAGAAACAGCGTCCACAGTAGAAAGGAACTCATTCAAAGTATTAGCATCATTGAAAGGGGTATTAAATTTATGTGTGGCGAANCTTTTTGCAGGGGCGNTTTCAGATGGATCCCATACCGCAACCTTGTAACCCATTCTGAGTGCCGCTTCTGCGAAAAAACCTCCNAGCTGACCACCGCCGAGCATNCCTAAGGTACTGGAAGGGGGTGTTTTAATATTTTTATTCACCTTTTNTATTNCCTTTTGCGGNGGGGTCACCTANAACCNTATTNGTAAGTGATNTTCTCCACTCANTTAGTTNNGCTCCGACGGTTTGATCNGAAATNGCTAGAATTTCGGCTGCGAGTATTGCTGCGTTTTCCGCTCCTCCAATCGCAACNGTNGCTACTGGTACTCCACGAGGCATCTGCACGATGGACATTAAAGAATCCATACCTTTGAGATGTTCGAGTGGTACAGGGACACCAATGACAGGGATAATCGTTTTTGCTGCCAACATTCCAGGTAAATGAGCAGCGCCACCNGCGCCAGCTATAATTACCTTAATACCCCTTTCCGATGCGGACTCTGCGTATTCAAAGAGCCAATCTGGGGTTCTGTGGGCGGAAACTACCCTCAATTCATGAGGAATACCTAATTGNTCCAAAATAGCTGTTCCTTTCTCCAATAATGGGAAATCGGAAGTACTTCCCCCTANGACACCTACTATTGGTGATTCCACAATTTTTTCCTCCTGCATCTTTATCTCCTGCTTCGGCTTCACTCTTCGNGAGCGTTATNCTATCGGATCATTTAATCCTTTGGTTCATATAGCGTCTGGGCTTTGATATAGTCCTCGGAACTTTTTCGTTCATTTCCGATCATGTGGTACACGATACTTCTGTGTCTATAGGCCGACCAGTAGCAGTCGTCGAGTTCGATAGCTTTCGACANGTCTTCTATTGAAGAGGCAAGGTCTCCGACATCTGAATGCGCTAAACCCCGATTATGGTAGGCATCTTTATACTGGGAATCTAGCTCGATAGCTTTGTTGAAATATTCTATTGCTTCTTCAAAATATCCCAAACACATTTNTGCCACCCCTATATTGTTCCAGGTCAGTGCATGGTCCGGACATATTTTACTTGCTTTCTGTAGTTCTTCCAGCGCATTTTCATTGTCACCCGCATTAGCAAAAGCATTTCCAGTACTAAAGTGTTTCTGCCATGTCGGNGTTTTATCNTTCATATCACCCATATTAGTCAAATGGTAACCAAATTGTGTTTANNGTTTTGGTTAAATAGTAACGCGGAANGGAAGGCTATTGTAAAATTGTAGTCACCATGAATACTTCACAAGACGGAATATTGTTGTCATTCCAGCCCATTCAGGGGATGAGGGATGCNAGTCCCTTGGAATTGAGGTTGAAAAATGAGGTCATTGATTCCGTGAGTAAGCTCCTTGCCGAAAATGGATTTGAAATGGCAGACTACCCAATAGTTGAACCCACGGAACTGTTCGTAAAGAAATCTGGGGGAGATATTGGAGGGAGGCTATATTCCTTTGTAGATCCAGGCGGAAACCGAGTAAGTCTTAGACCAGAATTCACATCCTCTGTGATTCGTTCNTTTTTATTAGAGGGATCANCGAATGCCGGAATGAGGCGCCAGTATGCAGGACCAGTATTCAGATATTCGGACGGGAAATATACGAATGAACTAAAGCAGTTCACTCAGATAGGTTGTGAGTTGATTGGTTCTGATTCNCTGCAATCNGATGTGCAAATTTTGAAATTAGCTTTGCAAGCTGTGTCTCATACAGATACTCCAAGTGTTACCGTCAGGATCGGCAATATTGGACTGATTAGATCCCTTCTTACGGGACAGGGATTAAATGAGACAATTTGTTTTTTTGTTCTTTCTAATTTAGCAACCCTTAGGGCGGGAGCTATGAGTTCCAGAGAATTGGTTCAAAGAGCCACCGACCTCGGATTGGTAAGTGACTTGCAAGGGCNAAAGGATCAGGGTCAGCAATTACTCGATAAAGAGTATATTCAATCTCATCCCCCCGAGAACTTGTCTGGCAATACAGGTCGCAGATCTAGGTCGGACATTATCAACCGGCTTGTCGCGAAAGAAAATACTAAAGTCGATGCTAAATCTTTAGCCAAAGCCATTGATCAACTGACTCTTTTCTTGAAAATTGTGGAAGGCGAAGTAGGCCATGGCCAATTGTTGGATATCAGGAATGAGTTTGGGGAAGAGGTTCAGAAAAAGATTAACGAATTGATTTCTATAATTGAGGGAGTAGAAGATTTTGAATCACTTGGTGTTAGATATATCTTAGATTTTTCCACTAATAGGGGTCTAACCTACTATAGTGGTTTGATATTTGATATCAGTCTAGATGTTCCCGGTGATACGGTCGTTGGCGGGGGCGGGAGGTATGATGGGTTGGTGAGAATGTTAGGTGGTAGCGAGGATGTTCCTGCNGTTGGATTTGCGATTAATGTTGATTCCCTCTTATCCTCAGACACCCAATCCAGATCTACAGAAAAAAAATGANGATGTTTATTGGATATTATGACCTCTGAAACTGCACCCATAATTGTAGCGATTCCGAGTGACGGAGCCCTTTATGAATCAACTCTGAAATTTCTGGATTCTTGTGGCCTTAAGGTTAGTAGGGAAAACAGTAGGCGGTATACAGCTACGATTCCGTTCATGTCTGGGGTCTCTGTTCTATTCCAGCGAGGCGCTGATATAACCGGAAAAGTTGANGACGCTAATGCAGACTTAGGAATCTTAGGNTNTGACAGATTTTTGGAGATTCGGCGCGAAGACGGCCCTGCGGCATCAATTATAGAAAATTTAGGTTTTGGATCATGTTTACTTGCCATAGGCGTACCTGCTTCTTGGNTTGACGTAAGCTCCGTTGCGGATCTAGCCGACGTATCTGGTGAATTTCGAGCTAAGGGAGAAACGATAAGAATTGCAACGAAATTTCCCCGTCTTGTAGAACGATTTCTTTTGAANAATGGTGTAAGTCATTTCTCACTTGTTGAATCTAGTGGGACCTTAGAGGTGGCTCCAGAGATGGGTTTTGCCGACATAATAGTGGACATAACTGCCACTGGAACAACTATGAGAGAAAATCAGTTGAAACTGATTCATGGAGGAACCGTCATTGAATCTGAGGCATGTTTGATAGGTAATACAGAGTCCCTTTTACGTCCGGGGATACACTCGATTGGTGAGGCCTTCGTAAGTACTATTAGGGCATATATGGGTTCCAGTCAGTAACAAAGGTGATATCCAACTTTAATTNCTAACACANGGTAAATATCTTGAAAGAAATACCATGGAAGAGCGAAATTCCAAATATTGGTTGTTTGTCGATATATGCTAAGCATGTATTTGATTCTGATGCCCTTATAGAAAAGTTTGTAGGCGTCTAGGACAGTGCCAAATCTACCGACCCATATCCATTTTGCCCTGGAGTCTCTGTCGCAGATACAGGGCTTTGCCGTTGAGGATCAAACGGCGGCGTATATTTTAGGATCTACTGCACCAGACATTAGAGCTATAACCAAGAAGAACAGGTCTGTATATCATTTTGTAGANTTAGACTTTAAGGGAGTAGGNGAGGGGCTTAGGAATTTAGTGAATAAACACGGGGATGCAAATAAGTTAACGGAATCAAANCCTGANGCGATTTCGTTTATGGCGGGATACGCATCGCACTTGGTTCTTGATGAAACTTGGATCACNACTGTATACAGGCCAAATTTTGGTCGTGACGGNAGACTTTCACGATTTTCAAGTGACTCTAATCTTATTTGGGACCGTGCTTTCCAACTTGGTCTCGATAAGATGTTTTGGGAGACAATGAAGCCTTATATAGCCGAGTTGAAAAAGTATAACTATCCAAACAATATTTCCTTTCTTAAAGAAGAGCCTGTGGAAGAATGGAGGAGTTGGATATTACGGCTTTTAGACGCAGAATTTAACTGGAATAGACTTGGGTTTATGGCAAATCGGATTGCAAAAGGGGATTCATCGCATCCTGTGATTGGGATGGCAGACGANTTTTTATCTAATCCTGATGCAGGGTTCGAAGAGATACTCGGCAAAATTCCTAAAGATTGTATTGAAGAATTTAGTTATGCAGCGAAAAATAATATAGCAAAGTTAGTGAGCGGATTTGTCTCGTGAAGACCGTTATTGGATTCAAAAANTCTCTTGAAGAGCTACTTAGTGGAAGAGGCCTTGGATTGGACACAACCCCTGAGTGGGTGTCTAGGTCTGCAGAAGCTGTCTTCGGTGAGAGAATGGACATAGTTCCTTATGTTCAAAGAATAATTGATGGGGTCAAATCAGAAGGAGATAGCTTTCTTAGGTCTGTCACTCACCAGATCGAAGATATACCTCTTCAACAGATAGAGGTTGATAANGAATCNATCCGAAATGCCTATGAGCGAATANATAAAGATTTAAGACTGTCTCTAGANNTTTCTGCNTCCAGAGTCAANGAATTCCAAAAGAAATGCTTACCGCAAAACTGGGAGGATAGAGATTCTGGTTACTCAGTTAACTTTGTTCCAGTAGAGTCCGCGGCAGCTTACGTGCCGGGGGGCACTGCAAGATATCCATCCACAGTTTTAATGACAGCCGTACCAGCCAAAGTGGCTGGTGTGGACAGATTCTCTATAGCATGTCCAGGTTCGAGAGAAGACGGACTGCCTCCCGACTCGGTTCTTGCAGCAGCGTATATTTCCAAGGTTGACAAGGTGTATTCTCTCGGTGGAGCACAAGCGATAGCAGCTCTGGCATATGGCACCGAATCCGTGGTTAAATCAGACGTTATATGTGGTCCGGGGAATATNTTTGTAACTGTTGCTAAAAANCTTGTTTATGGTGATGTTGGTATAGACGGACTGTATGGCCCCACTGAGACGGTGATTCTAGCAGACGAAACCGCTAATCCGACGCTGTGTGCTGCAGATTTGTTGGCNCAAGCAGAACACGATCCTCTTGCAAAACCTGTGCTTATTACAACCTCCGAGACGCTCGCACGGGAAATTAAGAGCCAGTTGAGTACNAGAGTTCTAAATTTGGATAGAGTTGATATNGCCAAGGCTTCCTTAAATAATCAGGGTGTAATAGCTATAGTTGACAGCATCGCAGATGCTGTTGAGCTATCAAATGCTTTTGCCCCAGAACACTTAAGCCTAAGTGTTCGTAATGCTACCTCCATTGTCCCTGAAATAAGGAATGCAGGGATGGTGTTCNTGGGAGAATATTCACACGAAGTTTTGGGAGATTATGGGGTTGGGCCTAGTCACGTTATGCCTACTGCAGGCACCGCAAAGTTTAACTCGGGTCTGGGTATTCATACATTCATTAAAAATATCCCTGTTGTTAACATAAGTATCGAATCTGCATTGGAAATGACACCACATGCTTCTATCATCGCCAGGGAAGAAGGTTTGACTGGGCACGCAGAGGCTGCGGAGATACGACAAGAGCTACTATAAACAGAGGAAGGATTCAATAATGGCAGAAGATAACATTGAGAACTTGATCCGACCNCATCTTGTTAGAGTGGACACCTATGATGCTATGGACGCTCCGGAAACCTTAGTAGAAAAATCAGGTATTGCTCTAGAAAATATTATTAAATTAAATGGTAATGAAAATCCGTATGGAGGATCGCCGCTTGCTGTAANAGCCGTAGCGGAAGTTCCGCTGCACATTTANCCAGACCCGCGCCAGATTAAGATGAGAAAGTCTCTTTCCGAGTACACTGGTATGAGAGAGGAAAACATCGTTGTCGGTGCTGGAGCAGATGAATTAATAGACCTTATTTTTCGGTTGTTCATATCTCCTGGAGATACTATCCTTGATTGTGAACCCACTTTCGGGATGTATAGTTTTTGTGCTGGATTGGCCGGTGCGGATGTTCACTATGTTCAAAGGGACACTGAGTTTCAGATAGATCCGGTTACCGTAAAATCTGCAATTACTGACACTACTAAACTGATGTTTGTAACTTCTCCCAACAATCCTACCGGTAATGTTGCGCGTGAAGAAGACATCCTTGCGCTTCTTGAAACAGGCCTTATTGTGGTTGTTGATGAAGCGTATTTTGAATTCGCGAAATCATCGGTACAAGACCTTGTGGAAGACCATGAAAATCTTATTGTCCTAAGAACCATGAGTAAATGGGCTGGCCTCGCAGGTTTGCGAGTGGGCTATGGAATTATGAGCCCTAAAGTGGCCAACTACATGATGGAAATTAAGCCCCCTTATAATGTNAATGTTGCTGCTGAAGCGGCATTGTTAGCCTCTCTCCAAGATGCTAATTATCTTCTAGGTAANGTTGAGAAAATAATTAATGAGAGAGAGAGAATGATGCAACTTATCTCAGGTGTTTCTGGGATAACACCTTGGCCTTCGGATGGGAATTACCTCCTTTGCGAATTTGGTGAAAATGAGGCCATAAGGGTATTTAAGGAGTTAGCATCTAAGGGTATATTCGTAAGGAACTTTAAATCTGATCGACTGAAAAACTTTTTCAGGATAGCAGTGGGCAAACCTGATGAAACTGATTTACTTGTTGATGCTCTAAAACAAATTATGTGAGGTATTTGATGACCATCGCGGAACAGCGAACTTCTAGCCAGTCGAGGGAAACGGCTGAAACGAATATTTCCGTTACACTCAATTTGGATGGTTCGGGAGTTTATTCTATTAATACGGGCAATGGCATGTTTGACCACATGTTGGCCCAACTTTCAAGGCATGGGTTAATAGATATTGATTTGGCCGCCTCAGGAGATTCCCATGTTGGTTGGCATCACATAGTTGAGGATACCGCTATTGTTTTGGGAAGGGCTTTTAAGGAAGCGGTTGGGGAGGGTTTAGGAATAGTTAGAATGGGTCATTGTTATGTNCCTCTGGATGAGGCTTTAGTACTAACTGCAGTCGATTATAGTGGTCGGGGCTATTCGGTTATTGACGCTCCACTTACCGAAAGTGATATGGGTGGCCTTCCGTCGGATCTGATTCGACATTTTATGGAAACTTTTTCTAGAGATGGTGGATTTAACCTTCACTTGAAGGTTCTTGCTGGCATGAACAATCATCACATAGCTGAAGCCTCATTTAAAAGTCTAGCTAGGTCGATGAAAGATGCATTGTCCGNAGATCCACGTCAAGCAGGAAAAGTTGCCAGCACTAAAGGAACGATTACAGACTAACGAGTTTTACATTAAAGGTCAGCGGACTTAATTTCAAATCGATAGTTTTCAATGGTTGGATTCGCCAATAATTTGTCGCACATATCAGCGACCATATCTTTAGCAGAGTCTAAAGTTTCGGCTGCGAACGACATCTCTATGAATTTGCCTGCTCTCACTTCTTCAATAGACTCAAATCCTAGTTGCTCCAAACCTCCCGCTATTGTCATACCTTGAGGGTCACTTACGGTAGGTTTAAGGCTTATAAATATTTCTGCTTTAAACTTCATTGAATTATTTAGTTCGCGTATGGTTCAGGAGAGTTAGGTGAGTTGTGATGAGAATCAATGAAGTCTATGATTTTGCCCTTGTCATAGTTGTCAAAGGATTGGATGAAAGTCCATGAGGTGAGTGTGATTTTTCTTTCAGTACCTGGGTATGGGGATAGGAGTATCTTCATATTCTCATCTCTTGCCCTTTCTACGATGCCGTTTAATTCTGAAATTATGTCCTCACAACCTTCAGGGCAGTTATAAGTTATTGATATACCCCCGTGTTCTAGGTTATGAATTCTCTTTTCCTCCGGGATAAAGGAGCTATGGACACCCCAGCTAACCGGTGCCAGTGGTTGAGGGTAATGCCAGCCTGACGTCGCTGGAACACTGTTGTAAGGCGGATGTTCTGCACCTTCTTGAATATGTTCGCGGCCTTGGCTTTCTACCTTTGTGCCAGGCCCATCAGGCGTTTCTGCGCCCCCGCCTCCTATGCCACCGATCATGGGCAGTATAAGCGAAATTATAAGTAAGCTTGCAACACTTACGATAGCTATTCCAATCAGCCATCTGGTTATTTTACTTTTATTCTGCTTTCTTTCTCTTCTGGCTGCTCGTGCCTGTGTTGGAGTTAACTTATTATTATCTGTAGTCATTTCTTAATCCTATTTGAGGGTGGTACCAGTCAGTTTAGTGAACGCTTCCTCATAACGCATAGAAGTCTTAGAGACAATTTCCTCTGGTAATGGCGGAGCGGGAGGCTCTCTGTCCCAATCTTGGTCCGTGAGCCAGTTTCGGACGAATTGTTTATCGAAATTGGCTTGAGATTTACCGGGTTGGTACTTTGTAGCGTCCCAGAATCTACTTGAATCAGGAGTCAATATCTCGTCAATCAATGCTAGTTGGCCATCTATGAAGCCAAATTCTAATTTAGTATCAGCAATTATTATTCCTTTTGTTAAAGCAAAACTGTGAGCGAAACTGTAAAGTTCCAAGGTCAATTTTTTTAGTTTTTCAGTTAAATCATTACCTACTAAGTCCGCCATTTGAGAAATACTTATGTTTTCGTCATGTCCTTCCTCGGCCTTGGTGGCAGGAGTGAATATTGGGGTTGGGAANGCGTCAGCTTCCACCATTCCCGGCGGAATAGTCTCTCCAGCTACCATCCCTGTTGATTCATATTCTGCCATGGCGCTTCCAGTTATATACCCTCTGGCAACACATTCCACGTCGACACGCTCAGCCTTTTTNACGTACATTCCGCGCCTTCTAACTGTTTCGGGTAAAGTAAGGTCTTCAATTGCTGAATTTATTAGGTGATTCCCACNAATATGTTTTGTTTTGTCGAACCAGAACAAGGACATTTGGTTCAATACTGCACCTTTACCTGGTATGGGAGTAGGGATGACGACGTCGTAGGCTGATATCCGGTCCGTCGACACCATTAATAGGGTGTCAGAGCCGACATCATGAGTATCTCGGACCTTTCCTCTGTATGTAAGATCGGGTAGGGGAGATTCTGTTAATACATCTGGTTTAAATGTCATAAGCCAGCTTTTTCAAAAATTTTGTCGACATACTTAGTGTAATTGCCGTAACTAAATAAGTCTTTCATTTCTTGTTCATTTATCAGCGAATTTACCCTCGTATCATTCNTAACGAGATCACGGAAGTCTATATCTTCATCCCAGGTGCGCATTGAATTTTCTTGGANGATTTTATAGGCCTCTTCTCTGTGTAGGCCCTTCTCAACAAGCAATAGCATAGTTCTTTGAGAAAATAATAANCCCCTAGTGAGTTCCATGTTTTGTAGCATTCGTTCTTCATGGACGACCAGGTTTTCAATTACTCCTGTCAAAAGATTAATAATGTAATCAAGAGCAAGGCACGCATCCGGTAGAATGATCCGTTCAGCGGAGGAATGACTAATGTCTCTTTCACCCCACAGAGCAACGTTTTCCATTGCAGTAACTGCATGTCCTCTTATAAGTCTGGATAAGCCACATATTCTCTCTGTTAACTCAGGATTCCGTTTGTGTGGCATTGAGGATGATCCAGTTTGGCCTTCACCAAATGGCTCTTCTACCTCTCTAATCTCTGTACGTTGCAGCCCCCTGATTTCTGTAGCTATTTTTTCTAATGTTGCCGACACGAGTGCGAGAGTGGTTACAAAATGGGCATGCCGGTCTCTCTGTATTACCTGATTTGAAACTGGAGCTGGAGCTAAACCTATTTTGGAACAGACATATGCCTCAATTTCAGGTGGGGCTGTGGCGTGCGTTCCCACAGGGCCGGATATTTTACCTACTTTTATNGAATCGATTGCGTGGGATAGTCTGGATCGGCCTCTCTTTATTTCGTCCCACCAAAGAGCAAGTTTCAGCCCTAAGGTTACAGGTTCTGCGTGAACCCCATGAGTCCTTCCCATCATTAAGGTGTTTTTGTATTTCAGTGCCTTTTCTTGCAAGGCTGTTTCAAGGAGACTTAGCTCTTTATCTAATAATGATCCTGCTTCGACGAGCTGTAGGCTGGTTGCGGTATCCCATACATCACTTGTAGTAAGGCCTTGATGTAACCACCTACCTTCGTCTCCTAGACCAGCAGTTGTGGATTGTAGAAATGCTGTCATATCATGCTTCGTTTTTTGCAAAATGTCCTGAAAGAGCTCAAAATCGTAGGTTGCTGACCTTAGTTTGACCATTTCTTCTTCTGGGATGAGCCCTTTCTGTGCCCATGCCTCACAAACAGCTATTTCAATAGCCAACCATTTATCATATTTATTCTGGTCAGACCAAACTAATTTCATCTGGGGTCTTGAGTATCTTTCAATCATATTAATTTAAATCCATCATTTATTTTGTCTGCTATCCAACATCGTTAGCTATATCGTTTCGCATGTAAACGTCCTTAAACGATATTCGCTTTGCACCCGCGTAGGCTGTAGATCTGGCTAGGTCCATATTTTTTGCCACTGCGTTGACTGACAGTACCCTTCCCCCATTTGTTACGACCTCACCCTTAGAGTTAGTTGTGGTGCCGGCGTGAAATATTTTTGTTTTTTCATCCAGATGACTAAGCCCGTCGATTCTGTGTCCAGTCGAGTAAGAATTTGGATACCCTCCGGATGCCAACACAATGGCTACGGATGAGTTCGANCTCCACTTAACATCTGAGCTTTCTAAAGTTCCATTTACACAAGACTCCATTATATCTAGCAAGTCTGAGTCCAACAGTGGTAGTAAGACTTGAGTCTCGGGATCTCCAAGCCTACAGTTGAACTCTACAACCTTTGGCCCNTNATTTGTAATCATCATTCCTGCAAATANTGTTCCCATAAANGGTTCATGATCAGTTCTCATTCCATCNATNACCGGNNTAATCACCAGATCCATGATTTCGTCTTTCATGTTTTGATCCCAAATGGGAGGAGGGGAAAATGCTCCCATTCCCCCTGTATTGGGTCCTGTATCATCTTCACCGATTCTCTTGTAATCGCAAGCGGCTACTAGTTCAGAAATTGAGTTTCCATCCGTGAANGCAAANGCACTCAATTCCCAGCCGTCTANAAATTCTTCAATCACTAAGGTTTTTCCTGCGTTACCAAAAACCTTTGAAACCATNATTTCGGTGATTGCAGAGACGGCTTCGGCNTTGTTTTNGCAAATGTAAACACCTTTNCCTGCTGCTAAACCGTCCGCTTTTATAACTGTAGGGAAGGAAGTTATTTCATCTAGATAGGCAATCGCTTGGTCTGGTTTATTAAAGGAAACATGTGAAGCAGTAGGGATTCNCCANTTTTCCATAACTTTTTTTGCAAAGGANTTACTGGACTCCAACTTGGCTGCNGCTGCTTTTGGCCCAAAAATAGGTAATTCCGCATCTGCGAAAATATCTACTATCCCGGAAGCAAGAGGTGCTTCGGGTCCCACAATTGTTAGCCCAACATCATTTTTTTTGGCAAACTGTAGTAGCCCATCTATGTCGGTATCCGATATTTGTAAATTTGTGCCTAGGGACTGCGTCCCAGCGTTTCCTGGGGCTATAAAAAGCCGGTCCAANTTGGGACTCTGATTAATTTTCCAGGCAAGAGCGTGTTCCCGACCACCACTGCCAACAAGTAATACATTCAAGCGGCCCTACCTACCATCTGATCTGTTTGAGCAAATCTTGGTTGTAAATATTTTGTAAGTGGCACGATTATCTTCTTATTTTGATCGGAAGTTTTCGGAATCGATAGGCATAAGTTTTTNCACTCCATAGAAGTTTAATCCATTTTCTTTAAACACTTTTCTGGATTCTTTTTGCCCCAGGACGTCTATTATCGTGAAAAAATCTTGATCCGAATATTTCCTATGGGCTCGTGTCGATGGCAAATCAGTGCCGAACATCAATGTGTCGGGGCTTACGCTATGAATTTCCCTGATAGCATTTTCTACGTTAATATCCACTCGTCCAAAACCCGTAGCTTTAATTGCTAATCCCTTTCGGATGAGACCTAAAAGGGGTTCGAAATTTGATTTTGACATGCCTAGATGGTCGATACATACNTTAGGTAGTGAAGGNATTACGTCTTTTAAGTCGTGAAGTGAATTTGGTCCTAGATACAACTCTACATGCCATCCTACAAGGTCATAGATTCGATTAGCCATGGGGACCAAATCTTCCGGTCCGGCTGATCCTCCTCTGTTCAAATTGAATCTTACAGCTCTTACCCCGTGTTCATTTAAATCATATATCTCTTTGTCGCTGGCCGTTGTTGGAAGCTGAGTTACTCCGGCAAAGCTNGATCCNAATTTATCNAGGGCGTCAATTAGGTATGTTTGATCGAATCCTTGAAATGACCCGGAGACTATAACACCGCCGTTTAATTTGTANCTAGCCATGCGGCTGCNGTAGTTTTCTATCGTAAATTTATCAGGTATATACCCGTTATTTGACTCAAGGGGATAACCGTCTTCGATGATGTGAAAATGGCTATCGAAGATGGGCTGTTCCTGTAGTTCACTCATTCCTAAATTCGATATCTCTTAATNTCAAGTTCCTTATGTGGGTTTTANTTTTTATTCCCATTCGATAGTACCNGGGGGTTTACTAGTTATGTCAAAGACGACTCTATTCACGTCGGGAACTTCNTTGGCTATTCGACTTGAAATGCTTGCTAAGACATCGTAGGGCAAGCGTGCCCAGTCCGCTGTCATTGCATCGTCACTTTTTACGGCTCTTATTGCTATCACGTGGCCGTACGTTCGAAAGTCCCCGGTTACTCCCACAGAGCGGGAACCTGTTAAAACTGCAAATGTTTGCCACAGTTCCCTGTATAAGTCGTTGGCTTTTATTTCATCCATTACTATCCAGTCGGCTGCCCTAAGAATTTCAAGCTTGTCATGTGTAACTTCACCCATGATCCTTATNGCTAGNCCAGGTCCGGGAAATGGCTGTCTGTAGACCATCTCTTCTGGCAATCCNAGTTCAAGGCCGACTTCTCTAACTTCGTCTTTAAAGAGGTATCTAAGAGGCTCAACCAGTTCAAGTTTCATGTGTTCCGGCAATCCCCCTACGTTATGGTGTGTCTTTATNGTTGCGGACACACTATTTTCTGGGCTGGCACTTTCAATAACGTCGGGATAAAGAGTACCTTGGGTTAGGAAATCTACTTGGCCNAGTCTCGCAGCCTCTTCGTCAAATACATTTATGAATTCGCCGCCAATTATTTTCCTTTTTTGTTCCGGNTCTACAATTCCCTTNAGAGATGAAAGGAATCGTTCAGTAGATTCACTGAAAATGAGATTAACGTTCAAATATTTTTCGAAAGTGGTTTTTACTCTGTCTGGTTCCTCTTTTCGCATGAGGCCATTATTAACGAATATGCAGGTGAGCTGATCGCCAACGGCTTTGTGTACCAGTGTTGCTGCGACGGCGGAGTCTACCCCTCCTGANAGGGCGCAAATTACTTTTCCATCTCCAACCTGAGCTTTTATCCTNTCNACAGATTCACTGACGAAATTTCCTGAAGTCCATAGNTCTCCCATTCCGCAAATTTTGTACAGAAAATTGTTGATGATATCGACACCATGAGGAGTGTGGGCTACTTCTGGATGAAACTGTATCCCTAGCATTCCCTGGTCATTAGCAGTGACAGCAACCGGAGCGTTATCCGTATAGGCCTTAGCATTAAACCCGGGAGGTAGTTCAGTGATTTGATCAGCGTGGCTCATCCAAACCGGAATTGACGATGGGAGACCATGTAGGAGTGGTTCATCAGTAGAATTTTGGTGTAGTACCGCGTGCCCGTACTCCCTTTTTGTAGCTGGTGCCACCTTTCCTCCTAGCTGGTGTACCATCACTTGCATTCCGTAACATATTCCAAGTATGGGTAATCCACATTCGTAGACCCAACTAGGAGCTAGGGGAGGATCAGAATCGTAGACACTAGCGGGTCCTCCAGAAAGAACCACTCCTCTTGGATTGAGGTCTTTAACTGAATCCCATGTTGCAGAATATGGGATTATCTCGCAATAAACTTTACTTTCTCTAATTCTTCTTGCGATAAGTCGGCTATATTGTGATCCAAAATCGATTACCAGTACAGATTCCCGTTGAGGAATATGGTTTGACGTGTTTGGAATCCCGTGGCCAGCCTTTTCCTGGGATATCTCAAGATAGGCTGAGACTTCTAAGTCGTCACTTGATGTAATTCTTCTAGTAGGGTCAGATGATGAATTTGAACTCATATAAGTGATTTACGCTCCTAGTGTCATGCTATACTCGCTTCAACAGGATCAAAGGAATTAGGTCCATTCCACAAGTACTATCGGTAAGTGAAGAATCCGTGGCGCTAGCTGTCGATATTTTATTAGATGGCGGTGTTGTTTGCATACCCACTGACACAGTGTATGGGCTAGCATCATGTGTAGATAACGAACTGGGTATAAACAAAGTCTTTGATATAAAAGGCAGAGAGTTTTCCTCTCCGCTTCCAATACTACTAGCTTCTGAAAAAGAATTGCTCCAATATTCTCCTTTGTTGAATCCGGCTGCTAAAAGGCTGGCGCATTATTTTTGGCCTGGGGCTCTCACAATAGTCCTAGAGAAAAATGAATTTATTTGTGATTCTGCAACTGGTGGGTTTGCGACAGCAGGTTTCCGAGTGCCCGCAGATCGAGTTGCAAGAACGATTTGCCAGTTGACTGGGGGTGCTGTGACTGGAACCAGCGCCAATAAAACAGGACATCCTGCTGCTACCAGTGCTTCAGAGGCATTGAGTCAGCTTGGAGATTCGCCTTTAGAGTTGATTCTTGACGGTGGTTCCACTTTGTCCAATACTGCATCTACAGTCATTGATTGTACCAATGATGTTCCAATTATTTTGAGACGTGGAGCAATTTCGGTATCCTCTTTAGAGGAAGTTTTGGGTAAGGAAGTTAAATTTAATGAAGGAAGTTAATTCGTGCAGGATCATATAAGGCGAGAAGTTCTAAATGAGTTAAGGCGAACTTTTGAAAGCCGTACTCTTCCGTTATATGGCATGATGTCTTATCACTTTGGTTTTACAGAGGAATCCAATACGGACTATGCCGTCCATCATGGAGTTTCTTTTTTAACTCTTCTGGATATTTTTGAGACTACTTGGGAAAATGCACTTCCAGTTGCAGCAGCTCTTGAGTTGGTGAATGGGTTTTGCCAGATACATGATGATATTGAATCTGGGCAGCCACAAAGAGATGAGAGAGACGCTCTCTGGTGGATATGGGGTCCCGCCCAGGCAATTAATGCCGGTGATGGGATGCATGCTCTCGCGAGAATGACGGCCTTAAAAATGATCGGGCAAGGATATTCCCCTGAAATTACCTATGAGGCTATAAATATATTAGACAAAGCTGGATTAACGGCCTGTGAAGGTCGTTTCCGAGATCTTGAAATGCAAGAACGCTTAGATGTTTCCCCTGAATCCTATAACGCGATGGCAACTGAAAGGACTGGAGCTTTAATATCTGCGTCTCTTGTTATGGCTGGATTGATAGCCGGCAAAAATGAAAAAGATCTTGAACTTCTTGAAGACTGTGGGCGGGACATTGGACTGGCAAACCACATATCCTCCGATATGGAACAGCTGTGGGGGTCAACCCCGGAGAGTAATTTAGAATTTCTCAATAAAAAGAAATTATTTCCTGTTGTGATGGCTATGCAGTCGGCTGGACCCTCTGAAAAGAGACAACTGGGTGATGTATATTTCAAACGAGTGTTAGAGAAGGATGATCTAAACAAAGTTCTGAATACAATTGAGAGTCTGGGGGTAAAACAAATGAGCCTAGATAGAATAAAAGAGCTTCTTAATTCAGCAGAACAATGCCTCGAGAGCGTGGGTTTGGATAATGAGAAAGTATGTCAGTTGATGGATGTGATCCGTTCAGAAAATCGGATTATCTAACCGGTGGAGCTTAAGAAGACGGTAAGGGATGTAAACCTATCTGGACAAAGAATATTAGTCCGAGTGGATTTCAACGTACCTTTCAGCCCCGGGACATTGGAAATCGCTAATACCAAGCGTATAAGTGCGTCTATTCCCACTCTACAGTATCTACTAGACAACGATGCTGCCATAGTTATTTGCTCTCATCTTGGTAGGCCGAAGGGCAGGGAAGTGGCGGGACTGAGTTTGAGACCTATTTGGGATAAATTGAATCAAATGCTGGGGTTGGAGTCTGCATTTTGCCCTTCCTTGGATTTTTCCGAAATCTCAGCTGCTTCCCAAAAGGTAAATCCTGGAGAAGTGTTATTGCTGGAAAATTTAAGATTTCATCCAGGGGAAGAAACTAACGATTTAAAATTTGCACAGAATTTGGCCAATCTTGCAGATATATATGTAAACGACGCCTTCGGTGCTGCTCATCGACACCATGCCTCCGTTCAAGGTGTCACAAACTATATCCCGTCAGTGGCCGGGTTGTTGCTAGAGAAGGAGATACTCTCACTTCAAAGTGTCTTAACTACGCCCAAAAGGCCCTTCACTGCTGTCCTTGGAGGCGCCAAAGTATCAGATAAGATCAACGTAGTAAGGAACTTAATGACAGTTGCCGATAATATTCTTATTGGAGGCGGAATGGCTGCGACTTTTCTTGCAGCAGAATCGGTTTTTGTTGGTGATTCACAAGTTGAAGAAACCTTTATAGACTCCGCAAAACAACTTATGAAAGAATCTCGGGCTCTTGATTGCGAGATCGTGTTACCGAATGATGCTGTGGTATCTAAGTGTTTTGGTCCAGATTCCTCGAATAGGATATGTGATGTATCCGATATTCAAGATGGAGAGATGCTCCTGGATATAGGTCCAAGTACCTCACTACTTTTTAAAGATGTTTTGAGCGCAACGGCTTCGGCTCTCTGGAATGGACCAATGGGAGTTTACGAATGGCCCCAATATTCAAAAGGAACTAGGGCAGTAGCTGAATCGCTTTCCAGGGAGAATATTACATCTGTGATTGGTGGAGGTTCTACTGTGGACGCAGTCTCAAGTCTGGGTTTAGAAGCCCGTATGGAGCATGTCTCCACAGGTGGTGGAGCTTCACTTGAGTTCCTGGAGGGACGAGATCTACCTGGAATAACGTCTCTGATAGATATTTAATTTCCTCAAAGTTAGGAGAATATAGTAATTGATTGATTTCCCTTATCTATCGGATGTTGTGCGGTCAACTCCTTCACAGATCGTTATGGTTGTTGTTGATGGCCTAGGAGGCATGCCGCACCCAGACTATGGTAAATCTGAGTTAGAGTTTGCTGATATCCCTTTACTCGATACTCTGGGTTCGACTTCATCGGTCGGAGCAACCATTCCTGTGGCGCCTGGTATTACTCCCGGTAGCGGACCGGGCCACATGGCCTTGTTTGGATATAACCCCGTTAAGTATTTGTTGGGGAGGGGTATTTTGGAAGGTGTGGGCATTGGGGCGGATATTGCCCAAGGAGATGTTGCGGCAAGAGGAAACTTCTGCGTTCTTGACACAGAAGGAAGTATCGTAGACAGACGAGCCGGTCGTTTGGATACTGAAACGTGTAAAGCCCTTTGTTCCAAATTAAACGAGATCCAATTAGATGGAGTGGATTTCGATGTATATCCAGTTATGGATTACCGTTTTGTCTTGGTTCTGAAAGGAGAGAATCTATCCCCCAATATTTCGGAAACAGACCCCCAGGTTGAAGGGGTGATTCCTTTGCTATCTCAACCATTTAATTCGGAGGCACAAGTCACAGCGAACTTCATTAAAGAATTCGTCTTAAAAGCCACTGAATTATTAGGTTCTGCCGATAGTTCAGCTAACGGTATCCTCCTTAGAGGGTTTTCTAGTTTACCTACGCTGCCTGATTTTGGTATTCAATATGCTTTAAAGCCCGCCGTAATTGCTGCATATCCGATGTATAGAGGACTGGCGGGATTGATAGGGATGGACATTTTGGAAAGTGGTCAAACATTTGAGAGTGAAATAGATGTGTTGGAAGACAATTTTCATCAAGGATATGATTTTTTCTTCCTTCATTACAAACCCGCAGATAGTGCAGGGGAGGATGGGGATTTTCTAGCTAAAGTGAGTCAATTAGAGAACTTTAATAGGGATATTCAAAGAGTTATTGATTTAAACCCCGATGTTTTGGTTATTTGTGGAGATCATTCAACCCCATCGTTCACAGCCTCTCATAGCTGGCATCCCGTGCCTTTTATGATCAACTCGCAGTATTCGGAGGGTACATCGGCGGTATTTACCGAAAAAGCCTGCAGAACAGGGGCAATCGGTACAATACAAGCCGAGCAGTTAATGTTTCAGGTACTAGCTCACGCTNGTAAGCTTAAAAAATTCGGTCCCTGATATATATTAATATGACAATATATATATTCGCCAATTGGAAAATGAACTTAACAGTGAAGGATTCTGTTTCATTAGCAGCTGATGTACTGAACAACAGCAAATTCTTAAATAATAAAGTGTGCATATCGATTTTTCCTGGNACTCCGAGCATTTTTCCTGTTTATGAAGCAATTAAGGGAAGTTATATTCATGTCGGGGCACAGAATGTCTACGCTGAAGCATCTGGATCGTTCACTGGGGAGACCTCTATCCCAATGATAGAGGAGGCTTGTGATTATCTATTAGTAGGGCATTCTGAACGTAGGCGTTTGTTCCNAGAAACTAATGCAAACATAAACAGAAAAATAGCTATGGCTATTGAATATGGAATACAGCCGGTTTTATGTGTCGGAGAAGGGGATGAATCAGCGTTAAGTGACAGGAAAGTAGAGACAGAACTCTCCAANCAGATTACCGAGGCTTTAAGTGAGCTATCACCTTCAGAAATATCCCAAGTGTTATTTGCTTACGAACCTTTATCAGCTATAGGAAGTGGCGCTCCTGCTCCCCTTGAATCAGTTAGTAGAAAAACGGGCTTTATAAAAGAAACAGTNATAAATATTTCAGANTCGAAATTGCGGAAAGANGGCCTGTCAGTTTTGTACGGGGGCAGCGTAACCGTNGACAATGCAGCCTCTTATATGGANCTTGAANATGTTGATGGNTTGTTGGTTGGGGGCGCTAGCTTGGAGGCNGATAGTTTTATAAAAATTTGCCATTTAGCGGCAAACACTGGCTAGCAGAGAAATCNATAATGATAGTGATTGTGGGTCCCACTGGGGTTGGNAAAAGTGCACTAGCTTTGGAACTGGCCAGGAAGATCCCAGGAGAAATCATTAATGCTGACAGTATGCAAATATATAAATATATGGATATTGGCACAGCCAAGCCAAGTAATGAGGAATTCTTAGCCGCTCCTCATCATCTTTTCGATATATTAGAACCTGATGAGGAATTTAATGTAAGTCTCTTCAAAAATGTAGCGAGCAAAATAATTAGAAAAATAGAGTCTGAAAGCTCTATCCCGATCGTCGTAGGGGGAACAGGTCAGTATATTTGGAGTCTTTTGGAAGATTGGCAATTCTCAGAGGGAGGGTCAGAATCGAAATCCTTTCGGAATGTNCTGGAGAGTCGGTTAGAGTCTGAGGGATTAGGATCGTTAGTNAAGGACCTTATTGATANGGATCCTAGGTCAGGCTCCTTTATCGATTTGCAAAACCCTCGGAGGGTCATAAGGGCACTGGAGAGGCTACATCAAGGATTAGCGGCCGTCACTCCGAGATCTCGTCAATCTACGATACTTCCGAACACCCTCATTGTCGGCCTTTCTATGCCTAGGCAACAGCTTTATTTGACTGTAGATGGGAGATTTTCTCAAATGGTGCAAAGAGGGTTTGTATCCGAAGTTAACAAGCTAACCAGCATGGGATATAAACCTGGATTAAAATCGATGGATGGGATTGGGTACCGGGAGATTTGTGAATACTTGGTTTCTGGATGCACATGGAAAAATGCTGTCGATGCGACCAGGACAAGAACTCATAGACTAGTAAGGACTCAGTCTAACTGGTTCAGGCCTGATGACAACAGAATTAATTGGTTTGATGTTTCGGCAACTGATATTTCTAAAATCGTTGATAAAATTTGTTTTCTCTATCAGGCTTGTTAAGGTCTTTNATTGTTNTGATAGTTACTAAGTTACTCNGATAATTAACTCAAGTGTAAAATTACCTAATTAAGTATTTTGAAGGTTCAAATGCAATGAAGTTTACTAAGATGCACGGTGCAGGAAACGATTATGTTTATGTCAATGGCTATGTNGAATCTCTAGACTGGCCTGTTATTTCAGAAAAAATCAGTAATAGGCACAAAGGAATAGGCGCTGACGGCCTTATCGTTGCCGCANCATCTNAAATAGCAGATCTCAAGATGCGTATGTTCAATGCTGANGGGTCGGAAGGGGAAATGTGTGGTAATGGAATACGNTGTTTGGTCGCNTTTGCTATGTCAGAAGGGTTGGTAGATTCTAATGCTAACGTCATATCAGTAGAAACTGGGGCAGGGGTGCTGGATGTACGTCCCACTTTTGGNAANAGTGGCATGAATGGTGCTACTGTTGACATGGGTGAGCCGATATTAAGGCCGTCAGTTATACCCGTGGATTTAACGGATGAATCTTTTCCGGTTGTGGATTANCCACTGGAAGTAAATGGCAGAAAATTCTTAATGACTTTTGTGTCTATGGGAAACCCTCATGCGGTTACCTTTATTGAAGAAGANGTTTCTAATTTTCCACTTGAAGATATTGGACCAGTTGTTGAAAATCACAAAATGTTTCCTAACAAAGTTAATTTTGAGGTGGTAAATGTGGTTAGTGAAACACATCTTAAGGTTAGAGTTTGGGAAAGAGGTTCTGGTATAACCATGGCTTGTGGAACTGGGGCCTGTGCTGTGGTAGTGGCAGCACATATGAAAGGTTTGGTAGGAGACCAAGTTAATATAGAACTTCCTGGTGGGATGCTCGGAATTAACTGGTCTGGGAAGGGTTCTATTCTTATGGAAGGACCAGTTGAAGAGGTATATAGAGGGCAATGGCTACCTCAGGAAAATTAATTTAGGGCTCTGTTGGTTATTTATCAAATAGTTTGGAGAGAAGGGTGCAAATGAAATTTGCTGAAAGATTGGACAGAGTTCCACCGTACTTATTTGTCGAGATAAGCAGGAAGATAGCGGCGAAGAAAGCACAGGGAATTAATGTAATTTCCTTTGGAATTGGAGATCCAGATATTCCAACTCCTGACCGANTNGTGGAAGAGCTGCGAACAACAGCTACCGATACTCAAAATCACAGATATCCTGAAACAGACGGGCTGCCTGAATTTAGAATAGCTGTGGCTAANTGGTACAGTGAACGATTCGGAGTGACGCTTGACGCTGATAAAGAAATTCTNCCTCTTATAGGTGCGAAGGAAGGAATTGGCCATGCTTCTTTGTGCTTTATTGATCCAGGAGATATAGCCCTTGTACCTGATCCTGGTTACCCTGTCTATTCTGTAGGTACTTGGTTTTCTGGAGGTGAATGTCANTGGATGCCTNTACAGGAAGAGAATGGGTGGCTACCTGTTCTTGCTGATATTCCTAACGATGTTGCTAGAAAAGCCAAAGTAATATGGCTAAATTATCCTAATAATCCGACAGGCGCAGTCGTGGACTCTGCTTATTTTTTGGAAGTTATCGACTTTGCCCGCCAACATGATATCGCTGTCCTCCATGATGCCAGTTATACCGAGGTTGCATTTGATGGATATAAACCTACAAGTTTCCTTGAAGTCCCAGGTGCAATCGATGTCGGATTGGAGTTTCACTCGCTGTCCAAAAGCTACAATATGACTGGCTGGAGGGTAGGTACCGCCGCGGGTAATAGAGAGATGATTGATGCTCTTATGGTAGTGAAATCTAATCTAGATTCTGGCATCCCCAACGCAGTTCAGTATATGGGTATAGAGGCTCTAAAGAGTTCTGAAAAGGAAATAAGGGAAAGGAATCTTATTTATGAATCTCGCCGAGATCGGGTAGTTGCCAGTCTCAATCGTATTGGTCTCAAGGTGGATCCGCCAAGAGCCAGTCTTTATGTGTGGGCCCGCATACCAGATGGATTCACATCTGCTGAATTTGCGGAATTAATTNTAGAAGAAACTGATGTGGTGGTCACCGCCGGTAATGGATATGGCCCNAGTGGCGAAGGATACATACGGTTATCTCTCACAATATCGGAAGAAGATCTGGATGAAGGTCTGAAACGTCTTGAAAGCTGGGAAATCCCTTCGNCTTAACATGGAGGATTTTTAATTTCTAAGAACACCATAGATGTTAGTCGCCGAAAAGAACGGGCACTATTGGTAGGTGTGCGTACAANAAATAAGAGGGAAGTATGGGGGTTAAAAGATTCTCTTTCAGAACTTTCTGAATTAGCGAAAGGTGCTGGTGCAGAAGTTGTTTCCCAAGTCACCCAAACTATAAAAAAACACTCCATTACCTATGTTGGTAAAGGAAAGCTTGATCAACTACGTAAGATTGTTTCTGACCAGAAAATAGACACCATAATATGTGATGATGAGCTGGATCCTAATCAACAACTTCAGTTAGAACGATCTTTAGAAACCGTGAAAATCATTGATCGTACGGCCCTGATTCTAGATATATTTGCTTCTAGTGCTCAGACCAGAGAGGGACGTCTGCAAGTAGAACTTGCTCAGCATGAATACTTATTGCCCCGCTTGGCCGGACAATGGACACATCTGGAACGTCTCGGTGGAGGTATCGGGACAAGAGGCCCTGGAGAGTCTCAGATTGAGACTGACAGGCGATTGGCAAGAGGGAGGATTCAGAAGCTCAAGAAAGAAATTGAAAAAATTCGCCAACATAGATCCAGATACAGAGACAGAAGGCGATCATCAAACGCCTTTGTCGTTGCGCTGGTTGGATACACTAATGCGGGAAAGAGCACTTTATTGAATAAACTTACTTCCTCTGAGGTTCTTTCTGAGGATAGACTGTTTTCCACCCTTGATCCGGTTACTCGTCGGTTGCATTTGGGAGAAGATAGAGTCGTATTGGTCACTGATACAGTGGGGTTCATACAGAAATTGCCCACCACTCTTATCGCTGCCTTCCGAGCTACTTTAGAAGAGGCGAACGAAGCAGATCTCATTCTGCACGTTGTCGACGTGTCGCACTCCAAGCGCTTTGAGCAAGTAGCATCTGTGGATGGGATATTGAAAGAGATCGGTCTTTCAGATAGACCCACGATCACTCTCCTGAATAAATGGGATAAGTTTCCGGAGAGTTATGATCCGTCTAGTGATGAACTTCTTGTAGATTTCGTTAACAGTTTGGAATCCCCAGCATTTTGTTCTGCTTTGACTGGGCTTGGCAAAACTGAGGTTCTAAGGATGATAGGGGAGAAAATATCATTAAATTAAGTGGGCAGAAGCCAAAATTAGCCTCCTAGATTATATTGCGCACTATATATATTATGTAAAGCTAGGTAGTCGTTATTTTAATTGCTTGGTACCTAATGAGAGATTGTAGTAACTCAATGAAAGTCTTTTCAGTGTTCCATGGTTCTACAACAACTACCTCTCTACACATTTCGCTCCAGGACTGTCTACATCGTTCATCCGTCAGGATAATTGTGTTTCCCTGAGAAAGCGCCTTGGATAAACCGTGTACGTAACCTGCGTTGTAAGTGTCAGGTGGATTTTGAGTTATTACCACTACCGCTGAATAATTGGTTCCAATGAAATCTGTAACTTGTGGTTCGTTCGGGTGTTCATATGTTATGTCTTCTATCGGTATCAATAATGTTGAAAGTGAATTCATTAACTTTTTGTAGATTTCAGTTTGTAATTCCCCAGTCATTTGTATGAATCCAATCGTCTTGGTCTTCTTTAGGTAAACCGTGTCACGATCTTGTTGAGTATGTGGATTGGTAAGTTGTGATGGACTGGATAGCGAAGGCCGGTTCTGCTGGGACACCGTAATCGTCTCTGTCGAACGTCCCGTGTGTGAAATAGCTGATAGGTCGGTCGGTAAATTTTCTAAATATTGAAGGTTTGCTCNGTAGATTGCCATGAATTCTTTGGTTTGCGCATGTTGAACTTTGAGCTCTCTGACTATCAAATTCGCTAAAAATTCATCTTCTGGGACCTTTTCCTCTCCAAATAGTTCATTTAACTTCGCAAAAGGCATAGGTCTAAAGATCGCAGATCTGGCAGCTTCTAAATGTTCTGAAGGATTCTTCGGCGCAATGAGAGCCTCCCCTAAGGCGGTTATGGATATTTCTTCGTCTCTGTAGCGTCCTTTTGTTAGTCCATAGTCTTCNGAGGCTGCCAGTTTTGTTGTAAAAGAGCTACTATTNACTGTNGTTCCTATNGTTTGGGCCAGNATCNTCCTATCTAAAGGCAGCGAGGCATTTTGGGAAAATATTACCNCTGAAATAGANAGGATGTCTTCAATGCTATGAGCNGGATATTTCCGNACTCGNCTNGTTCTGCTGTTGTTTTGTGACATATCAACCTGAAATAACNCTGAAATAACNCTGAAATAAGAATACAGTTCNTCTATGTATCCTTCCAGATATTTCAAGTCTTATTATTATCGATTATCNNNGATTNCTNGNTTGTTACAATTGTTGGTGNGAAAAACTTAAAAGACTGCNAAAGGATGTTCATGAAAGTCNCATTACTAACATGTATTTTNGNNCTTCTCTTACTATTGGGTTCTTGNGANTCGNTAGNCANTNCTTCNTNNCCNTCTTCTGNNCCTGNNGCTNCNGNAACNTCNAATNCATCTCCTGATATNCAGGATGTTTCNGAAAGCCCCCCGTATAACCCAACNGTTACNCCTTTAGANGTGCCGTTGGGGTCNGCCAANGGCGTNCCNAAAGAGCTTGANTCTGTGTGGGANGCTTGGAGTCTTCTCAATAGTGATCATGTAGACAGGAATGAATTCGANGCAGAGTCATTTGAAGAATTCGCTATTNGAGGTCTTATAGATGGTGTGGATGATATCCATACCTCTTATATTGACCCTACCGTTTTAGAGATAGAACAGGAGGATCTTTCTGGACAGTTTGAAGGTATAGGTGCTCACGTAAAACTTCGGGAAGATGGGGCTATTCTTATAAGCAGCCCAATGGAGGGGGGGCCGGCTGAGGCTGCCGGGATTCGAGCCGGTGACATTGTGACCGCTGTGGACGGAGAATCACTTGAGGGACTTTCATTATTAGAGGCCGTTTCATTGATAAGGGGACCCAAGGGCAGTACGGTGGTATTGGGTATAAGGCATCTTGGGGACTTAGATGTTGTTGAGATATCGGTTGTTCGTGACGTAATTGCTTTGCCCAGCGTGAACCTGAGAAGCGAACCTGGTGCCCCAATTGCTCATATCAGAATAAGTGAGTTTAAGGGAGATACCGCACAAAGATTTGAAGATATGTTGCAAGATCAGGTTGAATTGGGTTCGAAGGGTCTTATATTGGATCTTCGCTACAATCCAGGAGGGTATCTTCAACAAGTCTTTGAAATAGCCGATATCCTTCTAGATAAACAAATCATCTTAATAGAGGAACGAAAAGATGGAGAATTGATTTGGGAATCTGAAGATGGTGGACTAGGTGCTCAAATCCCTACAGTCCTTCTTGTGAATAGATATAGTGCCAGTGGTAGTGAAATTATTATGGGAGCATTTCAAGACTTTGGTAGGGCTCCCGTTGTGGGAGAAAAAACATTTGGAAAAGGTACCGTTAATGTTTTCAGGCAACTCAGTAACGGAGGTGGCCTTTATATGTCTGTAGGACGATGGTATACACCAATGCGCAGAGAGATTGAAGGCAAAGGCTTAGAGCCAGATTATGAGGTTACGGCCAGAGATATTAACAAGGCTGACGTAATGCAGGTGGAAAAGGCTGAAGAGCTCCTATCAGACATGATTAGTACGGGCCAGCCCCAAAAATAATGACGAAATTCAGGGATATAGCTGTTAATCGAAGAGCTACTTATGACTATGAAATCCTAGAGCGAGTTGAAGCCGGATTGGTTTTGATGTCTAGTGAAATTAAGTCGATAAGGGACAATAGGGTAAATCTTAGCGGCGCCTACGCATTTCCACAAAATGGCGAACTTTGGTTACAGAATTGTCATATAGCCCCCTACCCTTCTGCCGTCAGAGATAATCATGAGCCATTGCGTCCAAGAAAGTTGTTACTAAGGAAAGATCAACTTAGACGGCTTTCAGAAACGGCGAAGCAAAAGGGTTATACCATTGTCCCTTTGAAAATATATATATCGGGACATTACGCTAAGATCCAACTTGGAGTTGGTAGAGGGAAAAAGAGATTTGATAAGAGAAGGGCCGTCGCTGAAAGGGATCGAAGAAGAGAGGCCCGAGAGGCTGAGCGCAGATAGATATTATTTTTCTACTAGATAACTACTGCGCAGAAGAAAACTAAAGCCCAGATCTACGGATCTGGGCTTTAGTTTTGAATCTTGTTCAATTTGGACTATTGATCTAACCGCGTTATCTGCAGAGAATCGCCTGGCGCCAGGGCGACTCTTCTCACGTCAATTCTGAATTTCAGCAACCAATATCCGAGTGTAGCTTTACTTACGCCGAGATAATCGGCAGTTGCCGTAAGACCCTGTTCAGTGACCATCTCAGGAAGCATTTTTTCCAGTGGCTGTCTGAATCGCTCTTCCACAGCCAACATCTTTTTTGTTTTCCTATTTGCCATCATGCCCTCCAATTAGGGTTATCAACGTCCAAGAATACTAAAGATACAACCGAACCGGTGTCAATGGGTTTTCAATCATTTCTTTTACTTTTCTAATCTTTTCACAATAGATGTAAGGGTTGCTTAATACTATTAACCATAGGCGTAGATTGACCAATGTTTACTTTAAAAGGAAAATATATGCACACGCGTCCCTGTAGCTCAGTGGATAGAGCAACTGCCTTCTAAGCAGTGGGCCGGGGGTTCAAATCCCTCCAGGGACGCCATATTTAGTTGTTTACGTTCTATTTGACGGTAATTCCATATAAACACTTCCTGCACCGACCTTTGATCCCCTCAAGAGCTTTGGTGCAAGGAAAAAGGATCCTTGCAAAATGTCTAACAGGTTGCGTAATGAATCCAGTCCGTACTTACTACAGCATTCGGAAAACCCAGTTGATTGGTATCCCTGGGGCTCTGAGGCGTTCGAAAAAGCTGTAGATATGGATCTTCCCATTTTGCTGAGTGTAGGCTATTCAGCTTGTCACTGGTGCCATGTTATGGAACGGGAATCCTTCGAAAATGATCAAATTGCAGCTCTCATGAATGCGAATTTTGTAAATATAAAGGTAGACAGGGAAGAAAGGCCTGATGTTGATGACATCTATATGACGGCTGTTCAAGCCATGATAGGACAGGGTGGGTGGCCGCTTACGGTGTTCTTGACCCCTGACCGGATGCCATTTTTCGGAGGGACATATTTCCCTCCGGAGCCTCGAGGGGGACACCCTGGGTTCCCTCAGATACTTCAGAGCATATCTGATGCGTACAAAAACCGAAGACCCGAACTTTCTAGTACTGGGGAGCACGTGTTGGAACATCTGACAGCGTTAACATCATTAGATGCTAACGAGGATGACAGGGAGACGATTCCCAGGGAATCTGAAGGGCTGGTGAATATGTTGGAATCTCAGTTCGATTGGGAACTTGGAGGTTTCGGGAATCCAATTAAGTTTCCTCAACCGTTTGCGTTGGAGCTACTCTTACAAATACACAGGGATAACTCCGATACTAAAGCATTGCAAATGGTGGAACATTCCCTATTGTCCATGTATTCCGGCGGAATATACGATCATGTGGGCGGAGGCTTTCACCGATATTCAACAGATAGAGCTTGGATTGTCCCCCACTTTGAAAAAATGTTATACGACAATGCCCTACTCTCTCGACTCTATATTCACGCTTATCAAGCCACCGGGAAGAGCATTTATAAATCGGTAGCTTTGGATATATATGAGTATGTGTTGAGGGATATGACTTCAGATAATGGTCTCTTCTATTCTGCTGAGGATGCTGATACTGATGGGGAAGAAGGATCCTATTACACTTGGGATGTAGATGAATTGGTATCACTAGTTGGCCTTGAAGAATGCGAACGCCTTGCAAGCGATTTTAATGTCACTGAAAGAGGAAATTTCGAAGGGCGAAATATCTTGCATCCCAAGGGGACCTTGAAAAATCGCCTCAATGAAGGGGATACACTTGCACTGGATCTAACTATAGGATCTTCCAAAAGGAAAAAACTACTGGAAAACCGTTCGTTGAGGACTCAGCCTCTTACAGATGATAAAGCGGTTTTATCTTGGAATGCCCTAATGGTCCAATCATTGGCTGACGGATTTTTGGCGACAGGCCGTAACGAACTGAAATATGCAGCAATCCAAAACATAAAAACGTGCTTAAATATTGCAAATGAGTTTGGTGAGCTATTTCGATCTTACAGAGAAAATAAATGCTCAGGATCAGCCTATTTAGAAGATTATGCTTCAGTCATTTTGGCCTGTATAAAAGTGCACGAAATAACTCTAGATCAAAAATGGTTGCTTGATGCCCTAAAGATAGCGGATTCAATGCTAGAAACCTTCTGGGACGATGAGTCACCTATTCCATATGACGTAAAGGCAGATGACCCCTTTCTTCCTATGAGACCCAGGAATATATTTGATAATGCTGTGCCTAGCGGCCTGTCTCAGGCGCTAGAAGCTCTTTCCCTCTTAAGTACTCTAACGGGAAATGAAAAATATAATAATATAGTTATATCAATATTGGATAGAACGTCTAATACCGCCTTCTCATCACCGCTATCATTTGCGAATTTGTTAAGAACCGCTAGGAATTCAGTAGATCCTTCAGTTGAAGTGATGATTAGCGTTCCCAATTATGAGAGTTCAGAAGGCTTTCTGGAGGTTTTAGGGAGTGTTTACCTACCAAATCGTGTTATTTTAGGCTTAATTCAAGACAAAAATGTTACAGATGATTTGAAAGCGCTTTATTCTCCTATAAGTGAAGGAAGGATTGATGAGTTTTATGACAAGTCCACGGTTTACTTATGTAGGAANTATTCTTGCCAACTTCCAGTGCACTCCCCTGCTGAGTTTTTGTCACAGCTTAAAGGAATTTAGTTCTCCAACCTGTCCTGACACCTGGATATTCAAAAGATTAACGTAGAAGCATCACTGNCCAGAGTTACATACATTTTACTGTTTAGGTTTGATNATATATCGAGATTTGNGACCTAANTAGGTACGANCNGTAAAACACTAATNCCGCCAACATNAATTTGCCATNAGATTGATTATTTATCCATCACTTCAAATTTTTTTACACCTTCCGATAGAACCGTGTTCACATGGGTATAAATGTATTGNCAGCCTAGCCCCACCATTTCAGGAAGCATAGTCGGTGGAGCTGCTATACCTGGGACCCTACCTCTTTCACATATTTTCTCGAGCGTTTCAAATATTATTTCCCTGACCGGGCTCTGCCATGCTTTTCCGGGATAGCCCAATGATTCTGAAAGGTCTGAAGGTCCTACGAAGAAAATGTCGACATTTTCGGTATCTAAAATATCATCAATGTTATCTACAGCTTCTTTATCCTCTATCTGTAAAGCAATTACGGTTGTGTTGTTTGATTCAGAAACGTAGTCAGACGTTTCAACACTAATACCATATTCGGATGCCCGTGTACCGATAGCCAGACTTCTATTTCCCAACGGGTGAAATAAGGCGGCATTTATAGCTAGTTGGGCTTCCTCCCCACTTGTTATATGTGGTACCTGAACCCCCGTGACACCTCTATCTAAAACAGCAGTTATGTCAGCAGGAGTGTTTGTTCGGGGTCTTGCAATTGAGTGAATACCAGCTGATCGTGCTGCTATTGCCATATTTTCTACCTCTGAAAGACTTAACGAACCGTGCTCGCAATCTAAGAGAACCCACTTAAAACCAAGGCGACCAAACATTTCGATNAAAGGGAGACTGTAGAACATCATTGAAATGCCCATCAGAGTATTCCCATTGNCTATCGCTTCTTTCATACTTTGTCCAGTTGTATTCAAAATCCCTTACTCCTAGATTCACTTATATAGACTTAAAGCTTAAACTTTAAGTCAACCCACCAGTGGGNGCTGCAAAGAATCATCTAGCTGCATTTAAAATTAANGTGCGAGGTGAGTGGAAAANTGGATAAATTAATAGAAGACCTTAAGAAGGTTGTNGGACAAGACTATGTTTTGTCAGAACAAGCTGACCTTATGGTTTATGAATATGATGGTTCTGTGGACAAAGCATTTCCTGTTCTGGTAGTACTTCCTTCGGACACGAATGAGGTGTCAGAGGTGGTTAAGTTGGCTAGGGAGAACGATCTTCCCATCGTAGCTCGAGGAGCCGGTACTGGCCTAAGTGGAGGCGCGGTTGCAGAAAGAGGTGGCATCGTAATAGCCATGTCTAGGCTTAACCGTATATTGGAAGTAGACGAAGCCAATAGAATTGCTGTCGTTGAGCCTGGCGTAGTCAATTTAGATTTGTCACTTCACACTGGACCCATGGGANTGTATTACGCTCCGGACCCTTCAAGTCAAAGGGCTTGTACCATTGGTGGAAATATTGCTGAAAATTCAGGAGGGCCTCATTGTCTGGCATATGGTGTAACCACTAATCATGTTGTAGGAATGGAAGTTGTTCTTGCTGACGGTTCNATCACTTGGTTTGGAGGGAAGGGCCGAGACTACCCTGGCAATGACCTTAGAGGAATCACCATTGGGTCAGAGGGCACCCTCGCCATTGCTACGAAAATAGCAGTACGCCTGCTAAGAATCCCTGAAACAACCAAAACTATGCTGGTGGTTTTTGACGATGTAGAGACAGCTAGTTCTGCGGTTACAGGGATTATTGGAGCCGGTATTGTTCCGGCCGCTATTGAGATGATGGATCATTTTTGTATTGAGGCAGCTGAGGCCGCTGTCAACGCTGGTTATCCTGAAGGTGCAGGTGCTGTCCTGCTAGTTGAATTGGATGGATTGAATGAGTCTGTGGAGGAGGAGTCTGAAGAGATAGAATCGATTTGTAGAGAATTCAGTCCTTTGGAAATTCGTGAAGCCACTGACCCTGAAGAAAGAGAAAAACTCTGGGCTGGCCGTAAGGGTGTANTGGGAGCGNTAGGTCGCCTAGCCCCTAACTATTATCTTGTTGACGGAACGATTCCAAGAACCAAGTTGGTTGATGTNNTGAGGCAGATCAATGAACTTTCTGAGAGATCTGGATATAAAATTGCCAATTTGCTTCACGCTGGGGATGGAAATCTACATCCTTCGATACTTTTTGANGAAAGAAAACCGGGAGATACAGAGAATATTTTGGCTATAGGTGCGGAGATTCTTAAGATATGCGTAGAAGCTGGGGGCGTCTTGTCTGGAGAACACGGAATCGGTTTAGAAAAGCAAGAACAGATGCCTTTTATGTTCACTGAAGAAGATATGGCAGCAATGACACTTTTAAAGCTAGCATTTAATACCAACGATTCACTTAANCCTGGCAAAATTTTTCCCACAGGTGCGGCATGTGGAGATATTTCTCAAGCTCGGGCTATAGCTCGTGTGGGACCTGGCGCTTACATATAAGATGCCAAATCAGAGCGACATAAGTGTTAGAGTTGATGGNATTGATCCTTCAGTAGCAATTGAAAATCCATCAAATGCCTCGGAACTTTCGTCAAGACTTGGGAAAAGTTCTGCTGAAGGCCACGTAGTAATACCCATAGGTGGAGGAACCCGCCTCCAAGTTGGCGGAACCCCTTCTAAATATGACGTTGCCCTAAAGATAGGGAAATTAAATTCTATAGTCTCACACAACCCTGCCGATCTTACCTGCACAGTTGAGGCTGGAATCACATTAGAAAATCTACGTTCTGTGTTAAGTGAACATGGGCAATTTCTTGCCATCGACTCTCCATTTCCTGATCAGGCTACGATTGGAGGCGTTATAGCTTCGAATGCCCCAGGGTTTTTGAAGTGGCAGCTCGCCCATCCCAGAGATTCTGTNATTNGTATGGAAGTGGCACTTCCTAACGGTACTTTAATTAAGAGTGGGGGTCAGGTTGTAAAAAATGTATCCGGGTACGATATGGCCCGGTTGCACATTGGTGCGTTTGGTAACCTTGGGGTAATAACAAAGGTATCTTTTAAACTCACTCCCAAGCCTGTACGTGAAGCCACNCTCGNTATTGANTTTGATGAGATATCTCNCGCATACGATTTCGCCCAAGAGGTTTATAAATCTTATGTAATGCCCCTATCACTAATTTGCTCTCATGATTTTCAGAAGTCATCATCTGGGTGCAAATCTCTGGTTCGTATCGGTGGCCGAGAAAGGNCTCTTAAAAGGCAAATAGACTTGATAAGGGAAATAGGAAAAAGGAACCACAGCACGAATATCGAAATAATNGAACAGCCAGAGTCGGATCGACTCTGGATTGATGTTCTTAATCAGTCGGTTAAAGGTGTTGATAGGGAGGAATATATAAAGATCAACACTAGATCGTCNTGTACTCCTTCAGAAGTCGAACATGCTGTAAGGCTNATACGGTCTTCATTGGAAAACACAGGTTGCTTATTATCAATAAATTCAGAACCTGGATTTGGTGCTATATTTTGCAATATTAGTTTCCCGGGGACAAAATTACGAGATGAATCTATANGTCTGATTCGAAAGGTAAGAGAATCTTTGCATGAAATCGAGTCTTGGTTGATCGTNGAAGACCTCCCAACCGAATGGAAGTCTGGTTTAGACGTATGGGATAGAGACCAAATATCATCGATCNNATTAATGGAGTCATTAAAGGCAACATATGATCCAGATTCTGTACTGAGCCCTGGCAGATTTGTTACTTTCCAATGATAGGGAGAATTTGAATTGACAGATTCATCTGGAGCAATAGGGGTGGATACCTGGGTCAAAGAGTCGGANTTGTACAAATGCGTGCACTGCGGCTTTTGCCTGCAGGCCTGTCCTACATATCTGGCCACGGGACTGGAAACGGAATCTCCACGTGGAAGAATCGCGTTAATGAAAGCTGTTAACGAGGGCCGTCTCCCATTCGACAGTGGGGTCGAACGGCATTGGGATTTATGCATCCAATGTAGAGCCTGTGAAGTCGCCTGTCCGTCAGGAGTCCCCTACGGAAATCTTATTGAAGCGACCCAAAACCAATTCAAGTCGAAAGACAATCTTAATTTCATTAAGAAATTNGCNTATGAAATTGTTTTCAGAAAAATTGTANCGAGTCCAAAACTNTTAAGAGGAGTTTTTTCTTTACTNAGAATCTATCAANATAGTGGCCTACAGAAGGTCATTCGTAGGTCAAAAGTAATCAATTTGATATCAAAAAAACTTTCTCGGTTGGAGATTAAAACTCCCTTTATACATGGAAAACCACTAGTTGCTGAAAATCAAACATTCAAAACTGTGGAAGGAAACTCAAAGAAGATTTTTATGCTCTCTGGATGTGTAATGCCGCTTACACATGGAAACCAAATGAGATCGGCTATAAAAGTGTTGAACGTAAATGGGTTTGACGTCCAGATTCCCGAAGATCAAGTTTGCTGTGGGGCCATTAATTCCCATGTTGGGGATCTCGAAACTGCAAGGCTGTTGGCTAGAAAAAACATAGATGCTTTTCAGTCGGAAAATGAGTGTGAAATAGTGAATATGTCAGGAGGATGTGGAGCTAGGTTGAAGGAATATCCTGAATTACTTGAGGAAGACCAAGAGTATTCCGATAAGGCTAAAACTTTTGCTTCCCGTGTGAGGGATATCCATGAACTGCTTGTTGAATCAGAATGGGAATGTGGAGATTCCTTTATTGATAAAACGGTTACATATCAAGACTCTTGCCATCTAGCGAATGTTCAGGGTATCAAGGATCAGCCGAGGGAGATATTGAAATGTTTGGATGGTGTGGAATTTAGGGAATTACCTAGTGCTAACATCTGTTGTGGTGCTGGTGGGACATACATGATTTCTGAAGACGCTATGTCTTCAAAAGTTCTTGCAATGAAATTGGAAAATGTTGTGTCAACTGGGGCTAAGGTAATAGCAACTGCCAATCCAGGGTGTTATATACAGTTCGAAAATGGAATTAGGGAATCAGGTTTGGAATTAGAAGTTAAGTATGTGACTGATTTATTATTGGAATCATATGGAAGTGA
>PAMF01000009.1 GCA_002707185.1 Chloroflexota bacterium
ACCTCATTCGATCTACCCCAAACCTGTCACTCATATTTATCCGAGCGGTTCTCCCCAGTAACAACGTTAAGATATTTGAGTTGTGAACCTCCTTTTCTATTGGAATTTCTTAATCACCTCTGATTTTTAGTTCACTGTCTCGACACACAAANGTTACAGTTTAGTAACAATATAGTAATCAATACGAAACCTCTATGTAACATGATCAATTTAAACTGGATCCAACTACAATCAGGAGGATATCATGTTGCGTAGGAGTTTACCGTTGATCGCGGCCGGAATACTGGCAGCAAGCATTTTAGGTGGCTATAACATCGCGTTTGCTCAGGACGTTACATCTGATCCGGNGAAACTTGACCANNGTACCAATGTTATATGGATGGTTGGCGCATTTTTAGTGTTTTTTATGCAAGCCGGNTTTGCGTTTTTGGGAGCNGGACTCATAAGGTCGAAAAATACAACCAATTATCTGACCAAAAGTTTTATGGACTTCGCGATAGCATCCCTGTCTTTCTGGGCATTTGGGTTCGCTTTAATGTGGGGAACATCAGCAATGGGTATCATAGGTACCACTAATTTCTTTTTACTCGATGCAGCCGATGGCCAAACCTATGTTGACTGGGTGTTCCAAATGGTGTTTGCCGGAACAGCAGCTACAATCGTTGCTGGAGCCATGGCAGAAAGAACCAAGACACAGACTTATTTGGCTTATAGTTTTCTGATTGGTGCTGTCATCTATCCCTTATACGGGCACTGGGTATGGGGAGGAGGATGGCTTGGGAATCTTGAGGCCATAGGACTCCCCGCAGCATCCGATTATGCAGGTTCGGGCGTAGTCCACGCGGTCGGTGGGTTCATAGCACTGGCAGGGGCAGCAGTTGTAGGCCCGAGGATAGGTANATTCAATNAAGATGGTACCGCAAATATCCTACAAGGACACAGCATCCCATTTGTCGTCATAGGAACTTTTATCTTATTTTTTGGATGGTTTGGATTTAACATTAATACAGGCGATTCAATAGGGTTAAATGCTATTAATACACTACTGGCAGGGGCAACAGGAGCCGTAGTAGCCTTCTATATTGGTTTGGTAAAAACTGGTAAGACCGATGTGCTACTAGCATGCAATGGCTCCCTGGCAGGGTTAGTCGGCATAACAGCACCCGTTGCATTCGTAGCTCCATGGGCAGCTGTCATCATCGGTGCAATCGCAGCTCCAATCATGATGGTGTCGGTCTCTTTCATTGAAAAAGTTTTCAAAATCGACGATCCGGTAAGTGCAATATCAGTCCACGGTACAACTGGACTCTGGGGCTTGTTAGCCGTCGGCATTTTTGCTAATGGTAACAATGGAGTTACGGGGCTACTCGCCGGAAATGGATTGCAAATTGTATCTCAGTTAATAAGCATAGGTGTGGTTCTGGCCTGGGCCCTTGGAACCGGGTTCTTAATGTTTCTCTTACTCAAAACAACTATGGGCGTTCGTGTCACAGAATCCGAAGAGACTGTTGGTCTAGATAAATCAGAGCACGGCTTACAGACCTATACGGAACTTTAAATTGTTTAACATAAATGTAACAACTTATTAAACTCTCTGAAACATTTTACAGGNATATTGATAGTGTACTAATTGAGGAGGGGTGGTCAACATGGAAATAATAGCCGCAGCAGGCGCATTCGTAACGCTCTTTAGTCTCTGGGTGGTAGTACCTAAGTTGTTACTGAAAAATAAGTAATCAATCGCCGATACAATAAAAAAGCCAGTGGGAAACCCACTGGCTTTTTTATTTAATTAAGTTCCAGAACACGGCTANCCTACCCATTGTGGCAAACGNTATCTTTAACANAAACTTAACAANTAAGCAAAACCTACGAAACACTTTAAANGCATCATAAGACTATAGAAACTGAAGTGGGAGTAGTAAACATGGAAATAGTAGCAGCAACGGGCGCATTTATAACGCTTTTTAGTCTCTGGGTAGTAGTACCCAAGTTATTAATTAAGAATCGATAACAAACTTGAATCGTGTTGATGGTCAACGACTAAACGCCGTCAGAGTCAGTATTAGGACACATAAACATTCCTCGTAAAGGGATGATCCTCTATTGATTATTACTCAAAGTCTCCCTAACTTCAGCCCATCCCTCAGCCATGGGTCTTTCAGGGAATGGGAGTTGATCCAAATCTCTCCCCACCTCTACCATCACTAAAATAGGACCTTCCTGGGATAAAACCGACTCCAATCCTAGAAATAACTCTTCTACATCACTAAACCTGTAAGTTCCGGTATACCCGGCACCGAGAGCCATCGCTTGGAGATCAATATTGTTCTGACCCGCTACTGGAACACCTTCCGTTGACACATTACTTAAATCCTCAAAAACAAAATGTACTAGATTTGAGGTTTTCGATTCCCCGATAGTTGCAAATGCTGCCAGATCNGTTCGGATAGTTGCATCGCAATCCAAAACCAGTACTTGTTTGTCGGGTTGTGCCAGAGATAAACCCAATCCAACTCCGGGAGCCCGATCCATGCAATCGGTCAGATCTACGTCAAGTTCCCGACGATCTGATACTGCGTTCCAATCTCTTAACGCGGACGAAGTCGAGACTACTATGGCCTCTTTGCGATGAAAATTAATCGCTCGGGCTGCTTCTATTGATGGGATCATCCGTTACCTCGGTTTCTGTTTTCCCTAACTCACTGGTTATTAAGCTTTCCGGGACCCGCCTGATGCGGACAAGGATATACAAAGCCAACAAGATCGTACACGACCCGCAAATCCCCAATNACAGACCTATTAATAGAAAGGTAGATAGGAAAGCCTTGTATAGCAACCAGAATCCCAATACTAGTCCGGCATAGCCAACAACCCGCCCTAAAATACCTCGTAANANAAAGTTAACCATATTCAGAATATCANATGCCGCGAAGCAGTTCGCTTAGCNTCGCGGCATCGGTNATTAAGCCAAACTCCGTGCTTCCCCAAATACTATTTGACTCCCAGAGCCTGAGGTAGGTCTTTAAAAGCCTGCTGTACTGTTCTGCTGGGCCTTTGACGGAATTGGACTGGTGTATTCTCAACTTCTGGCTCAACACGCAGGTGAATAAATACCGGACCTTCACAGGCCAATACTTCTTCCAACCCTGTGGTCAAGTCTTCAAGGTTGTCGAAAGAAAATACAGACGCATAACCAGCCCCTTTTGCCATCCCTTCCCAATCGGATACTTCGGCGCCCGGGATTGGCTGTCCCCCAGTAACAGCATANACATTGTTATTGAATAGAAAGTGATAAAGGTTTTTCGGGGCCTTATTTGATAAAGTTACCAGCGTCCCAAGATTCATCAATAAACTTCCATCCCCATCCAGGCAAAACACTTTCTTATCAGGCTGAGCCAACGCCAACCCCANAGCNAGNGATGAAGCTTTGCCCATTGCACCGGAGACTGGCAGGTCCATTNCTTGGTTAGACGTTACAGTAGGCAATCCAAAATGGACGTTATTTGCGTTCATTGTGGGTACAATGATCGCTCCGTCTCTCTTATTATCAATCGCTTTTACTGCATCTTGATTATTAATCATGATTAGATATTCCTCCGTATTTTACTCAGATCCGAACTCAGCNCCTATCAATACTCCAACAGGTCTNTGNGTCCTATNTGCTTCTTCCACAGCCAGCCCAATTCGATCCGCGTCTTCGTCTGTCTCAATNAGGTAATAATTGATACCCCAGGCATGAAGGATATGTTCGGTAAATCTAGCAGCAGAGTCTGGAGTAGCTCCTCTCCGAGTCCAACCCCTGTATCCTATTAGCATCACTAGAGGTTGATTANTATCTAGACCTAACCCTCTGATAGAATCACCCGATTCGAATATACCGGTATTCTGGATTAATACGACCGGTTTCTTACCTCCTACCCAGAGTCCGGCGGCAATTGCCATGGTTTCGCCTTCACGNCAAACTGGCACCAAATCTATAGTTGGTTCCGCCTGAAGCATCTGATACATGAAATTGGTTTCACTATCAGGCAGCCATACTATGTGAGTTATATCATTTTTCTTGAGCTCATTAATCAAAGCTGGGGGATGCAGTACCGCTTCGTGGGTCGTCATAGTGCCTCCTGGTTTCCCGAGACCATCACCCACAGGCGAGGTTCAGGATAATGAATTTTATTTACCTCTTGCCTCTGACATTATTCACCAATTACAAGTCAAGCAAGGATTCCTAGCATGTAATTATATTCGGGGGTTGTTTTGACAGTCAACAAATTTGAAACTAATGATATAAACGTAGGCGAGACAGATCCAATTGAGTGACAAATCCAAAGTGTGCTGACCTCATCGACCGCGAATAACAAACCACGGAAATTTAGAATTCGGCATTATTCGGAGTTCTCGGGAACGGAATTACATCCCGAATATTCTGCATACCTGTAATAAACTGCACGGTTCGTTCAAATCCCAATCCAAATCCCGAATGAGGGACACTCCCGAATCGTCTTAAATCTAAATACCACCAGTAATTGTCCTCATCAAGTCCGGATTCTTTGAGTCGCCTCACTAATACGTCATACCGTTCTTCGCGTTGGCTTCCTCCTATGATCTCGCCAATCCTTGGCACCAGTACGTCCATAGCACCAACAGTTCTCTCGTCATCATTCAATCGCATATAAAAGGCTTTTATATCTTTCGGGTAATCAGTTACGACAACAGGTCGCTTGACTACTTCTTCCGTGATATAGCGTTCGTGCTCAGATTGTAGATCAAGTCCCCACTCTACTGGAAATTCAAACTCTTGGTTTGCCTTAATCAGAATGTCCACCGCTTCGGAATAGGTCAATCTCTCAAAGTCCGATGCGATTATTGCCTCTAAGGTAGAAATCGCCGTCTTGTCATACCACTGATTGAAAAACTCCATATCTTCATAACAATTCTCTAAAACCTGGGTGAAAATATATTTAAGGAATTCTTCAGCCAACTCGGCCAAGCCCCCTAAATCACAAAAAGCAACTTCCGGTTCAACCATCCAGAATTCTGCGAGATGGCGAGTGGTATTCGAATTTTCGGCTCTAAAAGTCGGACCAAAAGTATAGACATCCGATAAGGCTGAGGCGAATATCTCAGCCTCTAGTTGACCGCTGACGGTCAGAAAAGTAGGTTTACCGAAAAAGTCTTGTGAATAGTCGATATCATCCTTGTTCCCAGACGCCGAGTATGGATCCAGTGTGGTAACTCGAAACATCGCCCCAGCACCTTCAGCGTCACTCCCTGTAATCATAGGCGTTTGGATGTGTTGGAAGCCATTCTGTTGAAAGAATTGATGTATGGCATAACCTGTTGCGTTTCTAACACGGGCCATAGCACCAAAAGTATTAGTCCTCGGGCGTAGATGGCCATTTTCTCGAAGGAATTCCAGCGTATGTCTCTTCTTTTGCAAAACGTAGGTGTCAGGATCAGATAAGCCGAGCAATTTCAATTCGTTTGCTTTAACCTCGAATTTTTGTCCCTTACCCTCGGAAGTAACTAATTCACCGGACACACTGATGCTGCATCCCGTATTAATACTTTCTACAATTGCATAATTTGGAAGGGATGGTTCGATAACTATTTGGAGGTCNTTCAAAGTTGACCCNTCNCTGACCTGAAGAAATGAGACNGAACCNGATGACCGTTTAGTCTTGACCCACCCTTGNACAAGGACTTGGCCCCCCGNAGCTTCCCTGTTAAGTATTTCTTTAACCCGATTACGATTAAGCATNGNNATTCACCTTGATCAAAGCTGGGGTTTCATCTGATGCCACNTGGTAGACTGCTCAAACGCATATGCTATGTTGAATAGGACCGGTTCTGTGAACGCTTTCCCAATCAACTGCATACCGACTGGCATGTTTTCTGAAAAACCACACGGAACGGAAATAGCCGGCAACCCTGCGATATTAGCAGGGATCGTACATATATCCACATTGTACATTTCAACCGGATCATCTAACTTATCACCAAGAGGAAAAGCTATCACAGGTGATGTTGGGGTAACCAGAACATCTACTTTGGTAAATATTTCCTCGTACTCTTGTCTAATTAAAGTCCTAACGCGTTGTGCTTTTGTGTAATAAGCTTCGTAATATCCGCTAGATAGAGCGTATGTCCCCATCATAATACGGCGCTTCACTTCCGGTCCAAACCCATGGCCACGTGTTCTTTCCATTGATTCCCACATATCTGGTGTATCACGGTCTGAATATCCGAATTTAACTCCATCAAATCGGGCCAGATTAGCAGAACATTCCGATGGAGCGATTATGTAATAGCAGGCTAGAGCATGTACTGTGTTTGGCAGTGACACCGGCTCAATCAAGGCTCCCAACGACTCTAATTGTCTAATAGCGTCATCTATGACCTTTTTTACATCGGGGGAGATACCCTCTGTAAAAAACTCCTCTGGGACACCNATTCGGATTGGGCTACCCGCGTTTAATGGACTCGAAGTACTAATATTCCTATCCAAGTTGACGGCTATTTCGTCGTAGGTATGAGATACACATGTAGCATCCAACGGATCGGGACCTCTTATCGCATCGAAGACTATCGCACAATCGGAAACAGTCTTCGTAATCGGGCCTATTTGGTCGAATGATGATGCGTATGCTATGAGACCATATCTACTAACGGAACCATAAGTCGGTTTGAGTCCTACCACTCCGTTAAAAGCGGCCGGTTGTCTTATACTCCCCCCTGTATCCGACCCCAAGGCATATGCAACTTCATTAGCTGCCACCGATGCTCCTCCTCCACCACTGCTACCACCCGGTACTCGTTTCGAATCCCAGGGATTACGGGTNGCGTGAAACGCGGAGTGTTCACAGGACGAACCCATCCCAAATTCGTCCATGTTTCCTTTCCCGAGTATGACAGCGTTTTGATCCAACAGTTTAGCAACCACCGTTGCGTCAAATGGAGGAACATAATTCTCTAGCATCTTGGAAGCACATGTCGTTGGGATTCCAGCGGTAGATATAATATCTTTTATTTGTACCGGCACACCGGTCAANGGCTGGGATGCCCCCGTAGATATAGCGTCGTCGGCTTTGGTTGCCTGTTCAAGAGCCANGGATTCTGTTATCGAAATGAACGATTGTACGATCGGCTCAACCGCCCGTACTCTCTCAATATAGGACGTCACGAGATCATGCGAACTGAATGCCCCACTGGACAACCCAGAGTGTATTTCTTTTATCGACAATTCCCAGAGATTAGACAATTCACTCCTCTAATACAGGATTGACCTGAAAGAAGTCACCGTTTCTCACAGGAGCATTAATTAAGACGTCCTCTGTAGTAAGACAATGTCCTACTTGATCCTCACGAGTTACATTTGTCGAATCAGCTATATGCGCCGTAGGAGTTACACCATCAAGATTTAAATCCCGAAGCGACTCAAATTGATCGAATATATCACCTAGTTGTTGAGACAGTTCNTGGAAATCTTCCAATGAAAGGTCAATTCGAGCCAATGATGCCAAATGCTTAACCTGATCTATGTCTAGTTCCATAATATACCCTTTGATGCACCTTAGATTAACTAAGTATATATAGATATTGATTCGTAGACCATATCCCGGTGATCCGACGTTGCCAGTGAAATAACTTTTCGCCACGGCCTATAACCGACGTTATTCCAAAATAAAACTTATGCATCAATTGTCGTTAACTCATTTCGGATCCGCCTGACACGCTGATAGATAAACCCGTCAAATAATCCGATTCACTAGATGNCAAAAATGCTGCCGTTTTAGCTATGTCGTCCCCGACAGCTATTCTGCCGAGGGGGACTCTCGTGTTTCTCTCTCTAACCATCAGAGCTCGATGTTCCTCGGCTGACTGACCTTCGGGTACTAATGCCGCNGCAATGAAATCCACCCGCTCCGAATCAACCAAACCCGGACATATGGCATTGACATTAACATTAAATGGCGCAAGTTCATGTGCGAGCGACTGAGTAAATCCTATCAAAGCGAACTTTGAGGCGCAGTAAGCCGCATATCGGGCGATCCCTTTCTTACCAGCACCAGACGAGATAATNATAATTTTCCCGTTTCCACCCCTCTCAATCATGTGACGAGCAGCAGCTTGGGAACATANGTAAGTACCCCTCACGTTAACTCTCATAACCTCATCAAAAGCTTCCTCTTCTAATTCAACCACTGGAACGCGATCTTTACCCGGTCTGGATCCAGCATTATTCACCAAGATGTCAATTTGCCCGAATTGATCTAATGTTCGGGTAATCATATCGTTCACTTGCCTACTATCAGAAACATCTGAAAACATACCCATTGCTTTCCGTCCGATGTCCTCGATCTCCTTGACAACGCTTGTAAGNCCTTCCCANCCTTCCNGTCTGTCTTCAGGTCGTATTGCCTCTAGTGATTGTTCTACNTCAGTTACTATCACATCAGCTCCCTCTAGAGCTAATCGAGTTGCGATAGCCCGTCCTATCCCATGTCTCCCACCAGCACCTGTAACCACTGCCACTTTCCCATCTAAATCATACATCTATAAAACCCTCCAAGCGTTTGGGCATTTTAGTTTTTCTACCAACCTACGGGCACTCAGTTTTCAACATCTGAATATCTCTATGAGAAATATCAGTTCTAGAAATAATCGAAGTTGGCACAATTAAAATTGGGAATCTCTTATTCCCTCCATCGTAGTTACTCCTATTGGTACCAGTCCTCGCCTGCAGGTGGCCACGGATTGACCGGATCCAATACCTGGGACAACTGTATAAATGCCCCACTAATGGCAGATGGATGAATCCATATACTGTTAAATCCCAAGTTCACGTAATTATTGGTCTNCCGAGAAGTTGTATANCGAATATTTTGGCNGCACAGATATTCATCTAANTCTAGTGANTTTGNAATCTCAAATATGGTCAAATATATNCCCTCACCATATTTATTCAAAAATCGGGCAGACGGCGAATCCACACTAGTCGGTTGGGCTAATTCAATAAAAGTATTCTTATCACCTAAGGGAAGTACCGCAATTTCCAGATCAGTAAAACTNATTTCAAACCGTTGAGTAGGAACNATCCCAAACATNTGATGCCAATGTTCCGTNGCTTCATCTAAATCCTTAACCAATACCGCCACTTGCCTTAGCTGGAGGGTTCTAGAGGACACATCATCTACATTCACATCATAGGTTTCCTTAACCCAATTGGCCTCAGGATCGAGTGATTCGACCACTTTTAAGAACGCGCCATTCGTAGATTTTGGGTGGAGGAACGCATACCTGGAAGCAGGAGTNCGTCCCTCTTCCGTGATTTCAACATTTTGGNCTTTCAAATTTGAGATCAAGTTGTCGAAACACTTTGTTTCGAAGGAGATTAAATAGGGGGAAGGTCCTCTTTTTTNTAGGTATTTACTGATTGGACCTGTATCCGTATTGGGCTGAATTAACCCTACAAAAGTNCCATTGCCCGCCGGCAACGTTTGGGATTGCAAAGGATATATAAACGATTTCTCCTCAAAAATCGATTCCATTCCTAAAACCTGCTTATATACCTTGGCCGTTTCCGGCAAATCTGAGACAAGCATACTAATCTGTCGGAGTTTGTGCAGCATACCTGGGTTTNACTTATTCTCACGACTTGGTAACGAAACAGTAGCAGTGCCTATGACGTAACGCTCGCTTTCTTGACCCGTCATTACAACGTCACAGTCAATAAGATTTTCGGCTCCTTCCTGTCGCGTGTCCGTTACGGTAGCAGCTATAATCAAGGGCTTATTGTGAGGGACTGATTGTCTAAAAACCAAATCCAAGTCCTTGAGGCTATCTTGATCAGCCCATCCAGTGAATAATTGGGCCATCAAGGCCATAGTCATGATACCCGGAACAATAGGCCCAGATAATTTACTCTTCTCAGCTTCCTCAGGATCTGTAAAACGGTTTGGAGTTGGTGGTCCCCAAAGATTACAGAAATCAATAACGTCTTGGTCTGAAGCGACTTTCTCCAAGGGTCCAATCTCGTCTCCCAGCTCAACATCCTCAAAAAACAAATCAACCACCTCCGACCAATCTTCTGATTATCATTCTCTTACTGCGAAAGATTCTTCGACGTTCGCAACTACTTCCCCTGCCTGATTAGCAAAGGTCGTTTCCCACACGATAAATACCATAGTGCCACTACGACCAGTTTTACTGTACACCTCTTTTAAATGCGAGGACGCGGTTAACGAATCTCCCGCTGTTATATGGGCTCTCGCCTGGACCCTCTGTCCGGCATGGAATCTTGCCTTCCCAAATTTTAGATTTATGTCCGGCAACTTAACATGGCGGACCAATAGAGTACACATCGTTGGTGGAGCAACTATCCCTTTGTATCCTGCACCTAGTGCAGCCGACTCATCATTATATATATCACCCTCTTGACCGATGCTCTTACTGAATGCGGTGACCATATCTTTAGTAACGTCAAATGGTCCTGCCTTATGTTCAACACCATAAAGAGATCTATCGTAATCTAATTCCATAGCCATGACGTGTGCTTAACTCCTAGTATGATTGTTCTAATCGTTCTTGAGCGAATTAATCGTTGTTAACCTTGGTTTCTTCTAACCGAAGAGGCCTAAAGCTACCTGCCAATAACCCTTCAACTAGCTCGTTTTCATCGTGGATCAGGCTGTCAAATTCCGTCATACAAGTGCATATATGGCTCGCCAGATGAGCGTCACTACACCCAATACCCAAGAGCCCCCGTTCATCACAAAGTTGTTCTGCCCTTTCATTCTCCCCNGGCCTACCGCCACCGTTGAGNCGTTCTACTATAGTTATATCNGGGAATTCCTCTCCGGCTTGAATATAATCAACNAGCCCTATGCCAAACCTCCCGGGATGTGCAGGTAAGGCAATGCCACCGTGGTGAGTAGCGGCCTTCATTAACTCTCTCGCATCCATTCTAACGTCAGCAAAGTCNATTTCTTTAGTAAGGTCTTCAGTCACACCATACACCAGAAAATGGCCGTAACGGGTATCCAACTCAGATCCTTTGAGAACCGTTACACCGTATTGTTCTCCTAGAATTGAATAATCTTTATCGTGGTCAAATTTCCTATGTTCTGTAAGGACGATGCCGTCTGCTTGAAACCCACGTTTACGTAGCACTTGAATCCATTTTAGATATTGTTCCACTGTGGCCCGTGAATCATCTGATGATACTGAATGGCTGTGCAAATCCAAAAACAAAGGTAACTAAGAGCCTCCTTATCAAAATAAAAGCGGCATAAATCTACATTAATTAACAGGGGTAGAACCAATGATAAGGCTTTGATATGGATTCATCAACTACAAGATACTCATGCANCAACTTTGTCCCACGGATGTTTNCAAGATAGNCACAATAATAANCTTNATAGCTAGATCCAACAGGCCTATAAGCCGGGTTCTGTACCCAGTCCAACAAAGAAAATCTAGGCTGGAGGGTGGTGACCATCTATCTAGCCATCAAGATATCGCTTGATATCCTGGCACCAATGCGCGATGTTACCATCATGATCTAGCAGCCAACCCGGGGACGAGTAGGACTCTCATGATCCCCCTATTCGGCCTTGCTCCAAGTGGGGTTTAGCCATCGCTACGTTGCCGTAGTCGACCGGACGCTCTTACCATCCGATTTCAACCTTACCTCGGTCAACTAGACCATTAGATTCTTGTAAAAGAATCAGAGGCGGTATGTTTCTGTGCCACTATCCGTATTTTGGAATCTTTGGAGAATTCCAAAACCCTGGGCGTTACCCAGCACTTTGTCCATCGGAGCCCGGACTTTCCTCCCCTCCTCATAAGAGAAGCGGCGGCCACCCGGCCTGTTGGATCCAAAGGAAACTCTAGCATGGGCATTATTACTGGTCAACGAGTTTTCAAAGGGCAATTCAATGGAATATACTTGAAATTGATCCGATCAACCAGTCCAAAGCATTCTGCCACAACTGTTACAAAGGACAGTCTGTCGACCCGTTCGGACCTTCTGCAAATGTTGGGTTGGCAACGACATACGGCATCCCTGGCAGAGGCCTCTCTCGACCTTAGCCACCGCAGTACCCCCCTTCTTTTTACGCAAGAGGTCGTATTTTTGCAATTCTACTTGATCCACATTGGAAGCCAATTCGGTTCTCTGGGCTAAAATTTTCGACTCTTCTGAACTTAAACGGTTCACTATCTCACTAAGTTCTGCATGTCTAGTCTCCCAAGCCACCCTCTGAACCTCTAACCCAGTTTCCAATTCCGTTATACGGGCGCGGAAGGAATCTGCAGCTACAGTAAGCTCCAGCATACGCATTTCCATGTCATCCAACTGTTTCCTAGCATGACCTGCTTCTTGTTCAATACTTTCTAATTCCCTTTCTGTATTGATGTCACCGCTGTAGATTTTTTCTTCCAAGACAGGGACTCTTTCTTTAAGGGTCTCGGACTCCTGACGGAATGTTTGATGTGAGCTCTGTGTCTCTGCCAGTTTGTCTTTCTCGGACTCTAAGTCAGATTCCATCTTTGCCAGAGCTAGACGAGCATTCAGTTCCTGTTCGGCACCCGATTTCTCTGTTTGTATCTTATCCAGTACTAAGTCTAATTCTTGTAATGAAAACAATTGTCTAATGGAGGTCATGTAATTTCCCACATATTTAATTCGTATTTCTGATTCTAGAAAGCCTCCTTCGTATTGTCAACCGAAAATCGCCCTGATTTGGTAACCACTCGAAGGTTCCTTAAAAGATCCAAAATATTGTAATATCATGCTCGGAGTGGTAGCACCCCCATAAAAAAAGCTGTTGCTAAGGAAGGCCTAAAGTGCGTGTCCTTCACTTTTCCGACTTACATATTGGTGTTGAAAACTACGGTCGTCCAGATCCAGAGACAGGCCTATCGACCAGGCTTGGCGATTTTCTGGATTCACTCGACGAGGTGGTTGACTGCGCAATTAATGAAAATGTTGATCTCGTGCTGCTAGCTGGAGATGCTTATAAAGGTCGGGATCCCTCCCAAACCCATCAACGAGAATTCGCCAAAAGATTATCTACTCTATCTAACGCGGGGGTCCCAACTTTTATATTAGTTGGCAATCACGACCTGCCGAATGCAGTTAGCCGAGCAACCGCGGTCGAGATCTTTCGTACCCTCCAAGTACCCAATTTATATATTGGTGACACGCTGCAGAACTACTTAGTTCCGACTCCCAGTGGACCACTTCAGATCTTGGCTGTCCCCTGGCCACGAAGAGGCGGATTATTGAGCAGGGATGACTCTAGAGGGTTAACAATCGAGGAAATTCGTCAGGAACTGGAAAATCGCCTTACCATAGCTATCCACGATCGGTTATCGCAGTTGAACCCGGATATTCCTGCTATTTTGACCGGCCACCTCACCGTCAATGGCGCCACGGTGGGAACAGAACGATCAATGATGCTTGGGCAAGATCACATTCTATTGGCAAGCACTTTACATCAACCGCAACTCGAATATGTAGCCTTGGGCCACATTCACAAACACCAAATCCTGAGAGACGAACCTCCCATGATAGTCTATTCAGGCAGCCTCCAACGGGTAGACTTTACAGAAGAGCAGGACGAGAAAGGCTTCTGTTTAGTAGACCTGGACCCAAATGCCCCTAGAGGGAACAGATTAGTAAATTTCGAATTTAGGAAAATTAGCGCGAGACCTTTTGTAACTATCAACATCAATATTAAAGCGGAAGATCCGGATCCTACCAACACAGCGGTGATCGAAATCGGTAAGAAGGATATTAATGGGGCCATTGTGAGAATGAGGATTTCGATTCCATCCGAGTTGGAATCACACTTGAGAGAATCGGAAATTCGTGTAGCTCTAGATCAAGCACATTACATAGCCGCAATAAACAAAGACACGGAAGACACTCGGAGAATTCGGATAGACAACGCATCTGCAGAAGGGTTGCAACCGAGCCAGGCACTACGGTTATACGTCCAAGGCAAAGATTTCACAGATGCGCGCCAAGAGAAGCTAATCAACTACGGTGATGCCCTAATCAATACTGAAGAAGCATAACCCTAATATTTTGGGAATATCCGATTTATTTATCTAAACCTTGACATTAATTTTAAAATAACCATAAAATTGTGTTGCCACCCACCAGTATAGGGGGTGAGTTTAATGCCTTCCCTCTGCTGCATGCAGCGGGCCGCTGGGATCTAAGATGACCGAGACGGCCAACGCCAAATGCCTTTTTACCATTTTTGAAACACCAGGGCCCTTCCATTTTAGTGTGGTGTACTTTCCACACCGGATAATAGTGCTATGAATTCCACAATTACTGCTGTTCCAGGTATAACAGCCGGCCATTTTACCAACTTAATGGATGGGACTGGTTGTACAGTTGTTATAGCGGAAGACGGAGCAATTGGTGGGGTAGATGTACGAGGTGGATCTCCAGGTACTCGAGAAACAGATCTATTACGTCCCTTACACAGGGTTGAACATGTCCATGCCATATCGCTGAGCGGCGGGAGCGCGTTCGGTCTTGAAGCCGCGTCTGGAGTAATGAGGCATCTAGCTGAAAAGGGAGTAGGGTTACATGTAGCAGGAGCGATAATCCCGATAGTCGCATCAGCCATTTTGTTTGATCTCGGCATGTTAAATCCCAGTGCATTCCCCAGTGTTGAAGATGGTCGCGCCGCATGCATGGGAGCGAGCCTCGACCCGCTACCCCAGGGTACAGTGGGCGCGGGTACGGGTGCTACTGTTGGCAAAGTTTTGGGAATCGACCGGGCAGTTAAATCTGGTATCGGTTCCTCATGTATACAACTCCCTAGTGGCCCGAAAGTAGCGGCATTGGTAGCAGTGAACGCAATTGGTGGGATAGTGGATTACCAGAACGCTGCAATATTGGCCGGTCCCAGAACTTCTGACACCAACGATTACCATGATTCGGTGAATCTACTCCTCGATGAACGTTTGTCGGAATTAACACCTCCCCTTAGCAATACAACGATTGGAATTGTAGCTACCGACGCTACGATCACTAAAGACGAATCCAATTTTATAGCACAAGTAAGTCATGATGGGCTTGCGATGACTATTCGACCCTGTCACACAATCCGAGACGGTGACACCATGTTTAGTATGGCCACCTGCCGTCAAACAAAAACTGCCGACCTAACAACACTATGCGCCGCTGCCGTAGAGGCAACAGCACAAGCCGTCATTAATGCAGTTAAATTTGCAACCTCATTGGGCGGTATCCCTTCCATAGGAGATATTTAACTTTGCTGTCTAAGGATCTGGAAATTGGATTCATTGGGATTGGCAAAATGGGTAAAACTTTAGCCGTAGCTCTCGCCACTCACGGCTATAGGGTCACCGCATGTTATACCCGAAGTTCTACGGCAACGTCCGAGTTAAAGCAGCTTCTTCCTAGGTGCGTCATTACTAGCACATCACAGGAAGTTGTAGACCAGACGAATCTAGTGTTTATCACAATCCCCGATGACTTGATCCAGAACTACGTACAGGATCTGGTGGTAAATGAAAACCAGGGGATTGTACATTGCTCTGGCTCCCTCCCAAGATCGATTTTAAATAACGCCAATTCTAAGACACGATTCACCGGTATGTTTCACCCCTATCAAACATTAGCCGGAATAGATAGCTCGGCTGCAGCCGTCGGAAGATTATCAGGAATAACGTTTGCTATCGATGCGGAAGGTTGGCTCCTAGACCAACTGATCTCCTTCGGTGAGGCACTGGATAGTAGAACAATTCATGTGCCTGCCTCAGATCTAGGTATATACCATTCATCAGCAGTCCTTGTCTGTGGCTTTTTAGCAACATTACTTCATTGTGCCATAAGCCTATGGGAGGAAATGGGACACAACAAAGATGACGCCATGAAAGCAATTCTCCCTCTCGCTACATCCACCTTAAGCAATATCGGAAATTTAGGGGTCTTACCAAGCATGACTGGACCAATTTACCGAGGAGATATAGCAACTATTGAAAACCATATATCTTCGCTGATATCACGAACGCCTCAAATTGTGGATGTATATACCTCACTGTTTCAAGCATCACTCCCAATTGCGCAGCAACTCGGAGCCGATAGTTCCACCATATCCGCCTTTGAAACGCTGATTAAAGATACTCTTGAGAGGAAGTTGAAATGCGCCGGATAACTATTAAGGATATTGCCAAGATGAAGTCGGAAGGGGAAAAAATTCCGATGATCACAGCTTATGATTACACCACTGCTTCCTTAGCCGAATCTGCAGAAATACCCATCATCCTGGTGGGTGATAGCCTTGGTATGGTGGTAATGGGGTACGATTCGACTATACCAGTGACTTTAGAGGATATGATTCATCACACCAAAATGGTATCACGCGCCAGTAAATGGTCATTCGTAGTCGCGGATCTTCCCTTTATGACATACCAGATAAATAAAGACCAAGCGATGGCGAACGCTGCCAGATTGGTACAAGAAGGCGGCGCACAGGGTGTGAAATTGGAAGGCGGCAGGGACATATCCCCTTCCGTTAAGAAGTTAGTCCGGAACGGAATCCCCGTTATGGGCCACCTCGGGTTAACTCCCCAATCTATTAATACATTCGGAGGCTACAGTATCCAGGGAAGGGCTTACGAAGATGCGGAAACTCTGTTGTTAGATTCACTCGACCTACAGGATGCCGGTGCCTTTGCAATCGTTTTAGAGTTGGTGCCAGAACAACTAGCATCATTTATTTCTGAAAAATTGTCCATACCGACCATCGGAATAGGAGCCGGACCTGACTGCGACGGTCAAGTCCAAGTCGTTAATGATCTTCTGGGCCTTGATAAAAACTTTGTACCCAGACATGCCAAACAATACACCACCCTATCTACAATAATCGAAGAAGCCTTCATTTCATATTCTACCGAAGTGAAACACAAAACTTTTCCAACTGCTCAACACAGCGCTACAATGGATGATAGAATCTTGGACCGGTTAAGGTCCAAATACTGATCCTTCTAAACGTAAAGCCTTGCTTCAGTTAAGATGTTATCCATACGACAATTTACGTATTAGGATATGAATTAGTATTGACTGGGATTGCCTCACGGTATAATTTACTGGTGTCACAAGCTGACGTTTAGCGCTCCCACCCCAATCTGTTATGGTATTTAGAAGGAGATGACCTAATGACTACCACCTCCGCCGCTGATAACGCTCCTCAATACAAAGTGGTTGGCACTCGGCCATTACGTCACGATGCATTGGATAAAGTAACAGGAGCCGCCAAATACGGGTCCGATATCAATATGCCATCTCTGTTACATGGGAAAATTTTGCGTAGCCCACACGCCCATGCTCGGATTAAATCAATCGATACTAGCAAAGCTGAAGCCTTAGAAGGCGTTATGGCAGTCGCCACGTCCCAGGATCTACCCATTATTCACCAGGGACCTATCGATTACGCGAGCGTTCAGGGAAACACTCGCATGATCGCTCGAAATGTACTGGCCCATGAAAAAGCCTTGTACAAAGGCCATGCCATCGCTGCGGTCGCCGCAACAGACGCCCATCTAGCGGAGAAAGCAATTAACCTCATCGAAGTTGATTATGAAATATTGCCCTCAGTACTCTCTATCGATGACGCCCTAAAATCTGATGCACCATTGTTACACGAGGAAATGACTACATGGTTCAGATTAGATCGAGGTAGTCGTGGGGAAGATACTGGCGAGAAGAGCAATATAGCAGGGCACATCCAACATAAACTTGGCGATATCGAAGCCGGTTTTAGACAAGCCGACGTTATAGTAGAGCGCGAATACGAGACCCAAACTGTGCATCAAGGTTACATTGAACCGCACGTATCTACTGCCTATTGGTCTGCTGATGGACGGGTCACAGTTTGGACAAGTACCCAAGGAGCCTTCCAAATCCGTAGTCAAACGGCTGCTATCCTAGGTTTACCAGAGGGAACAGTCAAGGTAATACCCATGGAAATCGGAGGCGGATTTGGAGCCAAATCGGTTACATATCTCGATGCCGTCGCTGCCATATTATCCAAGAAGACAGGTAGACCCGTAAAAATTCTTATGGATAGAAAAGAAGTCTTCGAGGGTTCCGGCCCAACCTCGGCAACGAAAATGAAGGCCAAACTAGGTGCTACTAAGGATGGCAAGATAACGGCAGGGCAACTCTATCTTGCTTATGAGGCGGGTGCTTTCCCAGGCTCCCCCGTAGGAGGAGGTGCCTTGAGTGGACTTGGACCGTACAACATAGAAAATATGTTAATCGATGGATACGATGTAGTCTGTAATAAACAAAAAGTTCAAGCATATCGGGCTCCGGGACAACCCCAGGCCGCATTCGCGGTTGAATGTGCGATTGATGAATTGGCGGAACAAATAGGAATGGAGCCTATGGCTTTGCGCCTGAAAAACGCGGTGAAAGAAGGAGACAGAATGGCAACAGGAGTACCACATTCTGTCTTCGGATGCAGAGAACTCGAGGAATCCATGGTCAATCATCCCCACTTTAGCGCCCCACTAGGTGGCCCAAATAGAGGTCGCGGGATAGCAGTTGGCTACCGTTGGCAAGGAGGACAAACTTCTTCCGCCACTATTAATGTTAATAGCAATGGGAGCCTCAACCTGATAACTGGATCTGTTGACATTGGGGGTACCCGAACAGCAGTAGCCATGCAAGTTGCAGAGACTCTAGGACTAGCCGTTGAAGACATCTTCCCAACAGTTGGGGATACTGATGCAGTGGGATATACAGCTAATACAGGGGGTAGCCGGACAGCGTTTGATACTGGATTGGCTGCAATTGCTGCAGCTGAAGAAGTAAAGAAACAGATGGCTAGCAGAGCCTCCCTAATCTGGGAAGTTCAGGATGAGGATGTCAGATTTGAAGATGGTACATTTATTTGTTCCAAGAACCCCTCCGATAGGCTTACTTTCCAGGAATTAGCCGCCCGCCAAATGCGAACTGGTGGGCCTATTACTTGTTCAGCATCAGCCGATTCCACTGGAGTAGGAGCAATTTTCGCTGGTAATATTATTGATGTGGAAGTTGACCCCGATACCGGAAAAGTAGACATATTAAGATGCACTGCATTTTTAGATTCGGGACGTTCGGTTCATCCAAGTTTCGTAGAAGGACAAATGCAAGGCGGAACAGTCCAAGGACTTGGCTGGGCTCTAAACGAAGAATATTTCTACACCGAAGACGGCGCAATGGCTAACTCAAGTTTTCTGGATTACCGAATGCCCACTTCATTGGATGTACCGATGATCGATTGTGAAGTTATAGAGATACCCAATCCCAAACATCCTTATGGATTGAGGGGAGTAGGGGAGGCACCTATTATTCCACCTCTTGCAGCTGTGGCTAATGCGGTATACAACGCGACGGGTGTCCGGATGTACAAATTACCCATATCTCCAACCACAATACTAGATGAACTAGAGGCAAGTAAGAAAGAAACGTCGTAGATTATATAAGTTAAAGGGAACTTACAAGGGTTTATTAACTCAGCTACTACCGACCGGCCAACCCAATTAAATTCATGTGATGTCTACCGGTCGGTAGTAATTAATGAAAGTCTTCCCTTCAATATGACCTTCGCCATCAAGGGCAATAATATCATCAGCAGAAATCTATCACGGGGTCCCGACGAGGGGTGGATCGCCCAATTTGTCCCGATANCAGATCAGTACTGTGTATTCTTCGNCATTGATCTCCCTGACTTCCGCTTTGTTACCGTCGACAAAAGCATCTTAGCCGCAATATCTAAGAGATCTATGTTTCGGAGTGCAGTGCTCCACTTCTATTCGTCCCTCGTTTTCTTTTTTGGCAAGCATATTTGCCCCTAGAATCTAACTACTCATACTTAACAAAGGATTAAAATACGGCTAGACACTTAGTTGAATTAAATATGTAGGTTTCATAATAATCAATTATTTCTGGTTTCTTATTTAACTCCTGCATCGCGCCAGCCAGGCACATCCAGTTCAGTAATTCCTGCTGGCCGGCATCTTCGATTTGAGGNGTAGATATTTTGGACCAGGCCGCATAATNACCTGCCTTTAATTCTTCAAAACGTGCCCTGTCCGACTCTATATCTGGATATAGCCAATGATGNTTTTTTGTTAAAAAGGCATGTGACCAGCTAGACGAAGCTATAAGGGCAACTTTCCACGGGCTCTCTTTGAGTACTCTTGCGGTTGCGGCACCAACCTCCATGCAACGTCTTGGAGAAGGACCAGGCGGGTCTGACTCCTTCTCATATTCAATAGCCCCACCACGGTTTTGAATTACCTTACTACCATAGCAATTGACTAACATCGGAATAACAGGATATTTCAAGCCGGTACGGTCATAATCCAAGTATAAGAGCGTGTTTAAAATAGCATGTCCCAGCCCCGGTTGATGCAATGGCTTATAGGAATACGCCATATCGATCCCGTTATCCATTAATCCGCCTACTAAATCTCTAGCAGCTTTAGTGTTACCAGGATAGGTAAAAAGTTGCTCAGCTGTTTCGTTCCAGACATTTCGTCTCGTGGTTCCATCCTTATTTGCGAATGGTTGGCATTCGAACTGGTCATACGCTAAGACGCAAAATGGTGGAATAATATCTTCCCTAAAATTCTCATATTGATCATCACCCCAGATTAAAACGAAGTCCGGATTAAACTCATCCAATTCTTTGCGGAGTTTTCTGAATCCGGCCACCATCCTTTCTCTGAGACGCTTAGCTGAAGCTAGTCCTTCATCTTCCCCGTATTCAATCCGCATTGGTTCTGGCCAATTAGTTGGAATTTTCATATCAGGGGGAACATTTTTATTCTCCCTGAGGGTACGTTTCAACGAAGATTCTCCGTCCTCATCTGGTCGAATCAACGATGGAGCGTGGGTCAATCCCAATCCTAATATTTCAGCCATTTTCCCCTCCAAGTACCAACAAGCGTTGATTGTTATATTAGTGGATTATTAAGTTAAGGAAGTTTACTTCAGCATTAATCCTTCTTGCAATCATGAGTCTACTTTTTATAGCCGTTTTTAGTTATTATTTAAAACAAATCGCATTAACCAAGCGATACACCACGTTCTATGGCACCAAATCTGGTTCACCTCAGATGCACCATGACTCCACCCAACACTTTAGCTTTAGATTGTGCCTGTAACGACCCTTTAACTCTATCGTATTACAGGATACAATTTAGATTATCTTGATGTTTTAGTCTGGCCTGCNTCAGATATCTTTGGGATCTCCCACAGGAGTTAACTACATGACCACACGAGAACGAATATCCCTGATGTCCCACTTAATGCGGAGGGCTGGGTTCGGAGCTCCCGTTTCGGAACTCGAAGATCGTGTAGCAAAGGGCTACGAAGAGACGGTTGAAGAACTACTTAATCCAGCCACCCAAGATCCGCTCGACGAGGATCTCCTATATCGCTATTTTCCTAACTATGAGGGTGGTATGGCCCCAAATCAGGCACAGGCACAGTGGATGTATCGGATGGTCAATACCAAACGCCCCCTGGAAGAGAAAATGGTATTGTTCTGGCATCAACTATTTGCCACCGGCAATTCCAAAATTGANAACCCACCCGAGTTAACCCAACAAATCGCAATGTTCCGCAATCATGCGCTTGGGGATTTCCCTTCCCTCCTTGTTGAATTGGCTAAAAACCCCGCGATGATTTATTGGTTAGACAACAACGGCAATCACAAAGGCTCAATAAACGAAAATTGGGGGCGTGAACTCCTNGAACTGTTTTCAATGGGAGTCGGCAATTATTCCGAAGAGGATATCAAAGAGGCATCCAGGGCTTTTACCGGATGGACCATTGCTCCCAAAATCCCTCGATTACCTTTAGGCCGTTTCTATTGGGATTTTGAATACAAACCTGAAGACCATGATTCCGCAGATAAAACATTTTTAGGTATAACTGGCGACTTTAACGGTCAAGACATCATAGACATTGTAGTGAAGCAACCCGCAACTGGACGATTTCTCTGCCGACACTTATACAACTTCTTTGTCGCTGATGAACCTCAGGTGCCCAGTTGGAACATTACACCCCCGGCGGACCCAGAAGCAATTGAAATTCTTGAACGAGCCTACCATGATTCCTCATATAATATCGCGTCAGTTTTACGAGTGTTGTTTAACTCAGATTTCTTTAAGGACGCTCGATTCAAACATGTGAAGAGCCCTGCCGAATTGGTAGTAGGTACCGTACGAATGGCACAAGGATTGTCAGGGCCTCAGGTTGGATATCAATCGGCCGCCGATGAGTGTACTTATCAAGGGCAGGAANTATTAAATCCCCCGAGCGTCGAAAGTTGGCATACGGGCGAGGAATGGATAGATGGGGGTGCATTAGTCCGACGNGTCAACTTCGCCGCTAAATATTTTTCCAACACGAATTTGCAAGGTATCCGAACTATTATTGATTATATAAAAGCTCGGGGGACATTATCACCTAATGACTTNTTAGACAGTTGTCTAGAGTTAATGGGGCCAATAGAACTAGGCAACTCGACTTACCAAGAATTACTTAAACACATCACTGAAGACGGAGACCTATCATGGGATTCTTCGCACGACACATCTGAATCGGAAAGACGAATCGGTATTCTATTGGCAATGGTTTCTGCATCTAGAGAATATCAATTTGCCTAATTGATCAGGAATGGATAAACCTGACACCAATTTAAGTTCAACTTCAGGAGGTCCCCAAAGTGACGTCTACACAGAAAGATCCGGTAGTAGTGATCCTTCAATTGTCCGGAGCCAATGATCCCTTGAATACCATAGTCCCTTACACCAATCCTTACTATCGCGACAATCGCCCTAAGGTTGGGATCCCAGAGGATCAGGTTCTACCAATAAACGAAGAGTTGGGATTTAACCCTAATATGGGGCCCGTTCAAAAGCTTTACCAAGAAGGGAAAGTCGCAATCATACATGGCATTGGCTATGAAAACTCGCCGCGGTCACACTTTAGATCGATGGATATCTGGCACACATGCGAACCAGACAAGGTCGGGACAGAAGGTTGGCTGGGAAAGGTGATACGAGATTTAGACCCCAAAGGTTCAAACGTATTAACGGGTGTTAATTTTGGGCAAGGACTTCCGAGGGCTTTAGCATTAAGAGGTGTTCCAGTTACTTCGGTATCCGATCTGGCGTCGTACGGAGTATTGAGTGAGGTCCCAGGGATCAATAGCGAACAAGAGCGAGACCGTATGCTCGACCTGTTTGCNAGGATATACGCTCCAACAATTGGAACAGGACCCGTTATGGACTACCTAAGTCACACAGGCCAAAATGTTTTGGATGGGGCGGATATCATACGAGTTGCTCCCGAAACTTACAGCTCNACTATAGAGTACGCGGATACACCCATTGCTCGTAGCCTGAAAAGTGTTGCCCAGGTACATCTGGCCAACCTGGGCACTCAAATTTTCTATACCCAACACGGGAGCTTCGACACGCATTTTAATCAGCTTCCCCAACATACACGGCTCTGGACGGATGTTGGAAGGGCTATTGGCGATTTTTACTCGGATCTTCAAGAACATAACGCTAGCGATAATGTAATCATGGTTCTCTTTACTGAATTTGGTAGAAGAGTTAAGGACAACGGAACTGGAACGGATCATGGCGCCGGAGGGATAGCTTTCGTGATAGGAGATCAGGTTAAGGGTGGTATGTATAACGAATATCCTTCACTGAAACCCGAACATCTGACCCAAGGGGATTTAGAACCCAACTACGATTTCCGAGGCTTCTACAGCACCGTTATAGAACGATGGTTAGGTTTAGATCCCGTAGCCGTAGTCGGAGGTACTTTCGAGCAACTGAGCTTCGTATAAACCGGAGTTCGCAATATACTCGATTAGCACTGAAGAATCNTCGAACGTNACAAACTTAAGAGGGACAGATGCTAACAACAATTGCCGCAGGTCGTACTTTCGATTTTAGCCATTGCTATGGTATGTATAGTATGGGTGGTTTGGGTTTCTGGGATCCTGTTGATTTCGCAATAGGCCCCGATGCTATGCTCTATGTCGTCAACCGCGGAGCAGAGGAGCTAGGACAGCGGATCAGTAAAAGCAGCCTTGATCATGACTTCGTCACCCAATTTGGCAGCCCCGGACAGGGTGATGGGCAACTAGTATGGCCATATTCTATAGACTTAGATCGAGAAGGAAATGTGTACATCTCAGACGAATTTTTGCAACGCATTTCGGTTTTTGATGCTGATGGTAAATTCCTAGATAAATGGGGANTATCTGGTAGTGATCCTGGCCAACTAAACGGTCCCTCAGGAATCGCTTTTGATAGTAACGATGACTTATACATCGTTGACAGTTCGAACCATAGAGTTCAGAAATTCACCAAAGACGGTAAATTCTTATTTTCATGGGGCAGTGAAGGGCATTCCGTAGGAGAATTCAATCACCCCTGGGGCATTTGTATTGATCCCCATGATGATATCTATATTGCAGATTGGAAAAATGCACGGGTCCAAAAATTCTCGGCCGACGGGACATTCCTAATGACCATTGGTTCGCCCGACAGTGTAGTTGGTGCGCTTCACCGACCATCCAGCGTTGCTGTAGATACAGAAGGAGATGTCTACGTGACCGACTGGGGGGCTAATCTACTCAATATTTATACTCCATCGGGAGATTTCATTACGTCTCTTACCGGAGACGCTCAAACACCTTCTCCCTGGGCTCAAACCTATCTAGATGCCAATCCTGAAATATTAAAGGCTCGCCGCCGAGTGAGTTTAGAACAAGAATGGCGATTTACCAGACCAATTGCCGTAAATGTCGACGCCCATAATAACATTTACATTGCCGAATCCGTTAGGCACCGCATTCAGATCTACAAGAAAGAATTGGANTATGAAGAAGCCTCTATAAACCTGTAGTGTTATATAGCTTCAACCGTTTCGTTAATAGTTTAATGTAGGGAGACAAATCAAGCAGCTTTTCCCTACGTTAAAGATGTTCACCCGTCATTAATCGTCCGAAAGCAGATGTTAGTGTTCAACCATGAAGTGTTAGAAGGCCCGAGTTGGAAGTATTCTGCGATACACACCAGGTGAACCTGACGCATGCCCGTAACTCCCTCCTATGTAGCCATGCATGTCATCCTTCCCTCTACGCAAATTCCATGGTTCGGTTTCCGGGACCTTCTCATGTTCAAATTCGTAAACAGTCGTATATTTTGGAGAGCCCTCGATTACATGATACCTGCGAACTGCGAGGCACCCCGGAACTTCTAGATTGGCGGGGGTCCGAACATTATCATAATAATAGTTGTATTTTGATTCTATCTCTGAGGGGACTATCATACGTCCAATTTGTAAAGCAGGAGCCATACCACGCCCTAACACTGCTGGATCGTTCTTATCAGGAAATATTTGCGTGCAGACATTCCTCACATAATTCCGTCCGTTCGTAGAGAGCGCAATCCTCTGTGTCCATTCCGATGGACGTTCTCTGAAAGCTAGGTATTCCGGCGTTTTCAACGCTTCGGCGGTTTCCAGTTCATAACATGCTAAATATCTGGGCCCACCTTTCGATGCTTCGTACCGGGCGCCATTCAAAAACCCCGGTAGAGCTAACAAATCGGGAATATGTTCTTCGTTATACCATTTATTGAAATCTCCATCCTGTTCGGTATCAATATCTACAAAAACCATAAGAAGGGCTGTTCCTTTTTTGTTAGCCATTACTTACCTCCATTCTGAGTTGAATAACATGTGGGTTTCCTAAAGTGAATAATCAAATTAAATCATCATTTGATCCGATTTGGTATGGGTAAAACGACTTTCAGGTAGTAAACACGTGTTACCTTTAATAAATCTCCTATTAAAGTCTCGCTCAGGTGCTTGCCTTAAATGCATTTCGGCACCATAATTGCAAAGTCTTTAAATATGAAAAATATAATAACTGGTTCAGTCTCGAGCGTTCGAAAGAATTGGCATTACGCGTGGATCATTATTCTGATCGCCGCGATAATGCATATGGCTGGTGGATCTATCCGCCAAGCCTTCGGGGTTCTGATAGTTCCCATGGAAACTCAATTTGGCTGGAGTCCCGTGTCGAGCACTCTAGCCTACGCATTGGCAAGCGTTGTAGGAGCATTACTGGCACCTATAAGTGGTATGGCAACTGATCGGTTTGGTGCTCGGAAAGTCATCCTAGTAGGGATATTGTTTTTCTTCCTGGGCTCAATGGTGACCGGTGCTGCTAGTGAAGTTTGGCACATTTGGCTCTCGTACGGCCTTGGACTTGGAGTGGCTCAGGCCGCCTTCAACGTACCAATTATTACCGCTGCTACCTATTGGTTCCGGACTAACCTAGGTCTTGGCATTGGATTGTTGCAGGCATCTCATGGTTTGGGCCCCGCAGTCTTGGCTATAGTTGTCAGTTTCTTAATTAATTCTGTGGAATGGCGCGCGACCTTCTGGGCTATCGGAGTATTTGGCGTGATCATTATGTTGATCCTCATGCTTTTCTTCCGAAATAGGCCATCCGATATGGGGCTAAGAGCATTCGGAGCACCGGTAACCGAGGACATAGCAGCTGACGTACCACCGGCGATAGCAGCGTTACGATCTAAAGCATACAGAATAGCCATGCAAGGCACTATTACCTTTTGGAAATTAGTAGCTGTTCACGGACTTGGATGTATCGGACATTCCATAATTATTATTTACGTCATTCCAATGGCTATAAAGCAAGGTATAGATCCTTTAGGGGCAGCCGGCATCTTAACTACCCTCGTNGCTGTAAGCGTACTTACAAGGTTTTTGACACCTCTTTGCGCCGATTACCTCGGAGCACGAAANATGATGGTAGTAATGTTCATCTTGCAGGGCCTACCGGTGCTGATGNTATTCTGGACCCAAGAACTTTGGCANTTTTACTTGTTTGCNGTGATATTTGGATTTGGTTANGGAGGNGAAGGCTCAGCCTTCCCTATTATTAACCGGCAATATTACGGTCGAGGNCCGATGGGACGGTCCTTTGGATGGCAGCAATTCGGCGCAGGTAGTGGAATGGCTATCGGCGCATGGGGGGGAGGTGCTCTCTTTGTCCTGGCAGGTAGTTACAGTTTAACCATTCTTGTATCGGTCGGTGCAAGTTTGTTAGGAGCTCTCATTATTTTCTCCATGGAACCTGATAACACTGTATTAATTCCGTCCTGGGAAGATTCCTTGCCAGCTGAAGCCAGAAGCGATTTTCAAGTTGCGCCGANTCCTGCTGGGGCTACCGCCGACTAGTGAANTCCCCATNACATCANGTTTNTGNTCACATCTTGTCNGTCTNTATTACTCNAAACTGGACCNTTGCACCTTNAATATCCNTGATTCAGGATTACTATGAGGGGTAGAGGCAGATCAAATGCCGGCAACCACATCGCTACAGAAAACAAGTCGTCAAGTAGACCGAGCGCACTCCAAGACAGCCTCTATACCATCAAAACATACAAGGACTTCAGATATCTCTGGGTAGGTAATTTTTTCACAGTTGGCGCTCAATGGCTCCAAGTATTGACCGTTGGGTGGTTGGTTCTTGAGTTAACTGAAGGAAACGCTCTACTGACAGGAAGCGTAGTAGGGATTCGAACTCTTCCTGTTTTCATAACCGGCCCTCTTGCAGGTGTTCTGGCAGATCGGCTTGATCGCCGAAAAATCGTAATGATTACTCAAGGCTCCATGGCCTGCGCTGCCGGCCTGTTCGCCCTTTTGGTGATATCCACTGATCTACAAAGTGATCCCATCCAAGGACCTTTAGAGTGGTGGCATGCTTTTATATACATGGGAATTGCAGGAGTCGCCCATTCTATCATTCAACCTGTACGGCAAGCTATGGTTGCTAATACAGTTCCAAGAGAGGCCCTCACTAGTGCATTAGCGTTAACTGGAATGGCTCATCCATCAATGCGTATAGCAGGGCCTGCAATAGGAGGCCTTTTAATCGCAACCCTCGGTTTTAATTGGAATTTTTTCCTCGAAGCACTTGCATATTTCGCCATCGTACTATTGATGGTACCGGTAAAACTTCCTTACCGCCAGACGAAGCAAGCGGAGCACACCTCACCTTTTAAGAGTATGGCCGAAGGCGTTAATTACGTCTTGCACGAAAAGCGTATTTTACAATTAATCGTGATGTCCTTTATCCCTAATTTCGTTTTTCAGCCTTTAGCATTTGTGCTCCCTGTATTCACA
>PAMF01000010.1 GCA_002707185.1 Chloroflexota bacterium
ATCCTCGCTGAGGAATACCCAGTATTTTATATTTGGAATGGTTATATCTCTGTATTTACAGGAGATATAAAACTAGAGTCAGGGGGTATTTATGAGACTGGGTATGATTGGATTAGGGAGGATGGGTGGAAGCATGGTTGAACGTCTGATTTTAGGAGGCCATGAATTAGTTGTCTATGATGTCAACGTCCAGTCAGTTGAATACAGGCGGTCTTTGGGAGCCACGGGAACAGCATCAATAAAAGAACTTGTAGATAATTTAACCAGTCCGAAGATTATTTGGATTATGTTGCCCCAGGGAAAACCGACGGATGAGGTGATAGATGAACTGATACCATATCTAGATTCAGGAGATATTTTAATAGATGGTGGTAATGCTAACTATAAAGATACTCAGATTCGTTCGGAGAAGTTATCTGGTTATGATATCAATCTGATCGATGTTGGTATTAGTGGAGGTGTTTGGGGATTGTCGGATGGATATTCCTTAATGGTAGGGGGCAATAAGGAAATATTTAGTTATATCGAACCTATTTTAAAGACTTTGGCCCCGCATCCTACCCTGGGGTATATGTATGCTGGCCATTCGGGGGCGGGACATTTCGTAAAAATGGTTCATAACGGGGTAGAGTATGGATTAATGCAAGCTTACGCAGAGGGGTTTGAGTTACTGAGGTCCAAGGATGAATTTGGCTTTAACCTCAGCGAGATAGCTAATACATGGAGGTATGGAAGTGTTGTCAGATCGTGGTTATTAGATTGGGTATCACGGGCGTTGCATGATGATCCTAATTTAGGTAATTTGTCGTCCTATGTTGAAGATTCAGGGGAAGGTCGGTGGACCGTACAAGAGTCGGTCGATTTAGGTGTGCCTATTCCAGTAATAACCGCTGCGTTGCAGCAAAGATTTCGGTCCCGTCAGGAACAACCATTTAGTGGCCGGTTATTAGCTGCATTAAGATATCAATTCGGTGGACATCCGGTGCATGAGGTTGATGAGAATGATGGTTAACCATCATCATAATGTATTCAGTGTCATTCACGGTTCCAAGATTGCAGCCAGAATACATTCTTATTTGCTAACTTCGGAAGAGTAGACTAGTCATGTTAAGATCATCAATTACTTATGATAGGTCTCATCTCTTCAGATGGATCTATTGTCCCCGTCCCTAAACTACCATATAACTGTCTAATTTAGGTGTAGCACTTAGCTCTTGTCAGTTGGCTTAGTGCCGATTAAGATAGTGGTATGGAGTCAAAATCAATCGAATATCCTCTGGGATTTCTTTCAAGTATAGATGCCGAGACGTTCGGAGAGCCAGGAAAGCGTACCTTTCGATTAATTCTGAAGTCTGGGAAGGCTGTCGTGATTGTGTGGCTGGAAAAAGAACAATTATTTCAGCTGAGTGTAGCCCTAGGCGAAGGTGTACGGCGGTTTTCTAATGAGGAGAATACTAACTCTCAACTCCCAGGTTCTACAGAATGGGATGGGGATGACATTACGGTAGAGTTTAAAGCTAGACAACTTCTTCTGAAATACGACGCCGATATGAATGTGTTTCATCTTGAGGCTCATGAAGGTGACGAAGACGAAGTTGCAGGAACATCTGTGAGCTGTGGTTTAACTATCCCTCAATCCAGTTCTCTTTCCGAAGAGTCACAGCATATATGTTCTTCTGGTAGACCGCCATGTTTTCTCTGTGGTCTGCCAATTGATTTAGAAGGACATGTTTGTCCTCGTGCCAATGGCCATGCTGTAATGGAAAGTGGTTGACGAGATGTGGTCTGCAGAGTAGCTGAGGTTTGGATCTGACTGATACTCAACTTACATTATTGGAGCAGGGAGAAATTGTATCCTGTGATTTAACTCCGGCCGGCTCTAACTACACATTCCTGGTAGAACTCCGATTGGATCAAGACTNTGGTTATGCTATTTATAAACCTCAAAAAGGNGAAATACCTCTTTGGGATTTCCCGTCNGGAACNCTCTATAAACGGGAATGCGCTGCTTATTTACTAAGTGAAATATTGGGCTGGAACTTTATTCCATACACACTCATTCGCGAAGGTCCTCATGGTATTGGTTCTGTCCAGCATTACGTTGAACATGATCCAAAGGAAAATTATTACGCGTTGGATGGTAGTACCGCGGAGCAACTTAAGCAAGTCGCTTGTTTTGACTTAGTCGCGAATAACACAGATCGTAAAGCTGCTCACGTGTTAAAAGACCCGAACGGTAAACTATGGGGTATTGATCAAGGCCTTACATTTCANGCCGACACGAAAATTAGGACGGTCATATGGGATTTTGCNGGGGATCCAATACCGGATCATCTTTTGGAAACACTTCTGGATTTTATGAAATCCCTTGAATCTCCAAATGGACGAGTATCGGATTTACTGGAGTTATTATTACCTGAAGAAATAACCTCGCTTCACCGTCGGCTAGAGTGGGTTCTTGGTGACGGCTCATTTCCCGGTTTGCCCGGACGAAGACGAGGATAATAATTGATCGCCCCCGGTATGGNCGGAGAGCATTTATTTTCTAAGTAGACTATAGTCGAAATATTCTAAAGTCTCTATTATCTCATTGGCCTTACCTAAGTCTAGATTTTTGGTAGATTCGGTTAGGACAGCGATTGTGTATATACCTGCATCGACCGCAGCTGAAATTCCTACAGGACTATCTTCTATAGCAATACATTGAGAANGGTCCATTTGAAGTTTTTCTGCCGCCATTAGATAAATATCAGGTTCAGGTTTGCCCTTNTGTACATCATCTCCACCAAGAACCACGTTAAATTTATCCTGTAAGTTTATGGTGTTTAGTTTCAAATGTACCCATTCTCTGAGAGAAGATGAAGCTACGGCTCGAGGTATCCCCCTGTCAGAACATTCTTTTATTAGTGATTTGACGCCAGGGCGTGGGACAAGATCAGATTTCAGGACTTCCTTGACAAACCCGTCGTATTTGTCGAGGTAAGNATGTATAGTTCCAGGAAGTGNCCGCATATTGATTAGTAAATTCCATGTNTCTTCGACCGTGGTACCTATCAAGATCGATTCATTTTCGTCATCTGTNACGGGATNTACCCCTAATGAGGTAAGAAGGTTGTTTATTGCCTTTAGGAATAAAGGTTCGCTATCAACTAGGACTCCGTCCATGTCGAAAATAACAGCTGTAAAACCGTCCATATCTCCCCCAAGTCATTATATCGGTNGNCATAGAGTAAAATATAAAGGCTAATCTGATACTACAAAACAAGAAGATGCTTTGAATATTGCCCACAATNTTTGTCCAATTCGGATATCCATTTCGTCTTTAGAACTGCCGGTAATATGGCAGTATAACAAAATACCGTTACAGTCCAGAGAAATNCGATATCCGGGTGGTCTAAGTTCTATTTCTCTAACGGANCCTAGGATCTGGTTACGAGCGGAAGATTCNGGGAAACGGGTCTTTCCTAGAATAATGTCCGTAGCTCGTATCCCAATGTTTAAAGATTCACCTACTTCAAGGTCGCCAAGAGGAACTTCTATCGATAAATAATTAGTGGTGAGGNCACTATCCTTGGATAATTGGCAGACCATGACTCCGTCCTCAACATTTTTACCGGATAATGTCATTTTAATTATGTTTTCTACCCCGACCAATCTCGCTACCGTTTCTCTGGGAGGTTGCCCTAATATGTCTACGGGAACTCCGCTTGCGATGGGTTTGCCATAGTCTAATACCTGAACATTATCTCCCATAGTTAACGCTTCTTCTACGTCATGGGTAACCAATATAGTCGGCAAATTGTTAACCGAAAGTATATGGCGTAATTCACCTCGTAGGGTTCGTTTAAGTTCGCCATCGAGGGACGAAAACGGTTCATCTAATAGTAAAGCTTCAGGACGGGTGGCTAAGGCTCTTGCTAGGGCGACTCGCTGCTGTTGTCCTCCCGAGAGTTTATTCGGGTATCTTCTCTCTAACCCNGATAGATTGAACATATTTATGTAATTATCAATCATATTATTTTTTAAAANCTTATTAGATTCTGAAATTCCGTAGCCAATATTACCCGAAACATCTAGGTGTGGGAAAAGATTGTTGTCCTGAGTAAGGTATCCTATTTTCCGNAGATGGCTAGGAATCCAAGTGTTAGAACTGCTATCGCAAATGATACGGTCTCCNAGTTTTATATGACCTTGTTGCGGTTTTATCAATCCNGCTACAGCCCGTAGGGTGGTAGTTTTACCTGAACCCGATGGCCCGAACAGAACCAAGACTTGCCCTGGGAGGACTGANAAATCAATTTCTAACAGGAAATCNCCGAGTTCACAGTNGATCCATCCTTCCAGTGCGTTATTTTGGGTATCTGTAAATCGTTGGGTCATTGCCACCGTCGGTGAGTTATAAAGCTTAATANGATAAGAACTAGNGTCGCACCGATGAGCAAAAATACNGATAACGCTAAAGCTGTATCTAAGCTGCTTTCCATAGTTGTCATAATAGCCAATGGTAGTGTTTGGGTTTTACCCATCAAATTTCCTGCGAACATTATTGTGGCACCGAATTCCGATAAGGCTCTGGCCCATGCCAGTATTAGGCCAGTTAAAATAGGGGTTCGTGCTAAAGGAAATGTCATGAGCCAAAAGGTTTTCCAAGGAGACATTCCTAATGTATGAGAAACCTCTAGATAACTTATAGGAACAGCTTGGAAACCAAGTTTAGCCGCTCGTATATAAAAAGGTGCAGCAACAAATATTTGAGCGAAGATGACAGCAATAATAGTAAAAGGGATTGATATGCCTAGTTCTGATAGCGCATTCCCGAGTAATCCGTGTCTTCCGAAAGCCATTAACATGGCAACTCCTGCGACTACTGGAGGTAACAAGATCGGAAGTTCTACGAGTGTGTCGATTTGTTTTAATAAGCCTGAATTATTACGTGCTAGCAGATGAGCGAATGGTGTGCAAACTATTACTATCACCAACATGCTTGCACCGCTTGTTACGAGTGAAACTTTAATAGCTTGAAACGCGGTGTTACTGATTACACTTGATAGAATGCTCTCTTGTTGCAACCCACGGACCAACAGAGCTAACAGGGGTAGTCCGATGAATATTATATAGAGCGAGGTGGTTATCCATCCCAGTGTTGTCCATACCTGGATATCGGGATTTGATGAATATGGATTATTTTGTAATTTATTATTCAATCTGTTGATTAATCACTGGTACAGAGTTTTCTGGATCAAATCGATGCTTTACCAATATGGATTGGGCAAGATCAGAATATAGGAACGATACGAATTCTTGTGCTAAAGAATATTGCTTTGAGTCCTTCAATACAACTACAGGATAAGCAGTTTTTGGATTTATATATTCAGGGACAGGAATTGATTTTACATGGTCGACATTATCTTTTACGTCTGTTTTATATACTACCCCAACGTCGGCTACTCCCAGAGATACTTTTTGAACTACAGCTCTAACATTGGATTCATTGGATATCAGGTTATTCAGGACTTTAATTTTAAATTGTGCGCCGAGATTTCCGTTATGTTCCGCGTCTTCAAGCATTTGCCTCGTATACTTACCTGCAGGCACATTTTTATTTGCAAGAACCAATTTGATTTCGGGGTTAGTTAAGTCCGCTAGATTACGGATCGAGTGAGTTGGGGTTGCCCCTAAATTTTCGTGAACTATAACATTTAGCTTGTTATACGCAAATGATTTAGCTTTAGTTAATGTAAGATTAGCATTTTCTAAAGCTTCTGTTTGCTCCCAATCTGCTGATATAAAAATATCTGCTTTAGCACCAAGTAATAATTGAGTCCGTAGGCGCTGGCTTCCGTCGAAGTTGAATGCTAATGTTACTTCGGGATGAGACTCTTTGAATCGACCTCCGATGTCGTCTAAAACATCAGTTAACGAAGAAGCCGCCATTATTACCAATGGTTTTTCACTTCGTAACTTTTGTTCTTCTGGTACGTCGCATGCAACCATCGAGATGAGCATGGTTAGGGGAATAATCAATCCAATTAGTCGATGTATAGTAATTGCACCCTTGTTAAAACTTGGCGGCAAATGAGTATGTAACCCAGTATATTTTAACATTTCGTAGAATTGTTCATCACTTATATTGACCACTTGGTGAGTTTAATTCTATCTGTTTAAGGGAGATGATATATCTAGATAGGTTTAAGTGCTGTTCTTGACGCCGGTATAGCTGAGGTGTCTAATTAATCTAGTAGTCTGTTGCCGACCGCGATAGATTTCACCGGCTACGAGTCGATTATAAACAAGATATCAGGGAGGTTGGATATGGCTTTAGTTAGATGTGTTACCGAAATGGGTATGGGTGTTGACGTGCATGGATTAGATTATACTAGCGCGGCGAAACGGGCAGTCTTTGATGCTTTGCATCATAGCAGCCTGGGATTTCAACGCCTGATAGGTAAAAGCGCGGATGATATGAGAGTTGATGTAACCATCGGAGTTCCAAAACCCGACCAAGTTGACGGCAACGCAGTTTTGGAGACGTTACCTCATGGGACAGGTTACATTAAAGTCGTCCAGGGTGGGCTCGAAGAGTTAAATGATGGGGGAACGGATGGTACATTGATTGCAAATGCAATTGTTATGGTCAGTTTTGATGACGGCAATTAGAACCTAGGTTAAATAAAAACGCCCCTGTTAACAGGGGCGTTTTTATTTAACCTAGGTCCCTTCTACTAGGAATGGTTCGCTTCTGGGTCCGGCCCACGATTGTGGATAGTCTTCGTACCTCTGGTAAAGACACATCTTCGAATGGTGTTTTCTAGTTCTTCTGCGGTGTTCCCACCGTCTTTAAATTTGTCAGCATGAACAGTATTCAGATGCTCTACTACTAGTTCGTAGACTTGATCCTCTGATTCTCCAATTGCAATATACTTGCAATTGTTGCCCACGCTGGCGGTGGCTCCCGACATAAAGTTATTACAGCGGGCGTACATTTGCGGCATACGGATCTCCTCCTCAACTTGGTCTTACTGGGTCGGGGGTTCATCTGCCGGGGGCTGCCCAGACGTTAGTACTAGGCTACACCCTGGTAAGTCATTGTCACCGCAGGACTCTGACTTTCGTGCATTATAACAGTATAAAAACAACTATGCTATATCTATTTTAGTTTTAGCATAGTTGTTTTAGATGAATATAGGCGCGGGTTTTAAATTGGTTGTTCGGGAGAGTTGCTACTGATGTTTAGGTATTCCCCAGCCTCCCCCGCCAGGTGTGCGGATACTCAATACATCGCCAGTCTCGACATCTAGAGTTTCTTTTCCGGACAGGCGAATCTCTTCATAGCCTGACTTAAACAATATATTTTCTCCCGCCTCCCCGTGGTGTCCGCCGTGGAGTCCGGGCGGGTTATGTTTACGCCGTTCGGATAGGAGAGTTACGCGCGCCGAAGCCAGAAACTCCACATCACGGACCATGCCATCACCCCCCTTAAATTCCCCATCACCACCGGACCCTCTTCTCAGTGTGTATCGTTTGAGTCTTAGGGGGAAGGCAAATTCTAGGGCTTCGATAGGAGTGTTCATAGTGTTGGTCATGTGGGTATGGATCCCTGAAATCCCATCTTTGTTGGGTCGTGCCCCCATTCCTCCCCCTATTGTTTCATAGTACACGAAGGGTTTATCGCGATTAAGGTCGTGCCCCCCNATTAGGAGGTTGTTCATAGTGCCTTGGCTAAACGCGGGAATTATGTGGGGTAAAGGTTGCGATAAAGCTCCCAAAAGAACATCGGTGATGCGTTGAGATGTNTCGACATTACCACCTGCGACTCCCCTTTGCGGTTGCGGATTCACTAATGATCCTAAAGGAGTGGTTATATTTATAGGTCTTAGGCACCCTTGGTTAGCCGGAGCTTGCTCTCCTACTACGCAACGTATGACGTACAGACATGCGGATACAGTTACAGCTTGGGGGGCGTTAATGCATCCAGGTCGTTGAGGCGATGTGCCCGTGAAATCTATGTCCATTTCGTCTCCGGAGACAGTTATGGTTACCTGAATTGGAACAGGGGAATCGGTTAGTCCATCATCGTCCATGTAATCTATCACGGAATATGACCCGTCCGGTATATCAATAATAGCTTGACGTGTCACTCTCTCAGAGTAATCTAACAAACCAGCCATGTGTTCTTGGGTTACAGATATACCGTACTTATTAGCTAGTTCCTGTAACCGTTGCTCACCAACACGCATAGAAGCTATTTGAGCAGCTAAATCTCCCTTACGTTCTTCAGGAGTCCGTGAATTTCTACATATTAATTGGATGATTTCCTGGTTAATTCTGCTTCCTCTGGCGAGCTTCAAAGGAGGGATTATTAATCCTTCTTGGTATAGTTCGGTGGATAATGGCAATGAACCTGGAGTCATNCCACCTACATCAGCGTGGTGACCTCGATTAGCTATAAACCCTACTAATATTTGGTTCCCATATTCTTTGATAAATACAGGNGAAACTAACGTGATATCTGGGAGATGAGTGCCTCCCAGATAAGGATCATTGAGAATAACTATGTCTCCCGTGTGCAGATTATTGGCGTATACATCTAACGCAGCTCTCACAGATGCGGGCATGGCTCCCAAATGAACAGGTTGATGTGCTGCTTGNGCCACCATTTGACCTTCTGGATCAAACAATGCACATGAGAAGTCACGTCTCTCTTTAATATTTGGAGAATAAGAGGTTCTTTGTAATGCGACTCCCATTTCTTCGGCTACAGAGATAAATAGGTTTTTGAAAACTTCTAGGCTAATTGCATCGATCGCCAAAATATACTCCTAACCATTGCTTAACATGCCTTATCTGCGTATTTTAAATTGATCCCAATATATCACTGGGATCAGCCGACTTTCGGGGTTCTACTAAACTGAAATATTCTTGACTGACCACATCGTATAAGAAATCTTTTGGCAATCGGTTTATAGCACCATTAGGATCCATTTGTGTTTGATGACAGTTCAATGATGCGATTTTTGTCTCTACAAACTTACTGACATCGAGCGTGATGGTGACGGCTTCATCTGGAGACCCGACGGAAGTGATATCCTGGTTGGCGAACGGAGGGTCAATCCCCATTTCGGTCATCCTTTGCCACATGCGTTGAAAAACTGTTCTCGGAAAACATACGTAATATAAAGAGGTCCTGGATNTGTTACTGGAATTATAAAATGCTCTTGTAGTGTGTTTGTTAACTGCTAGGTGGTCTGGATGCCCATACCCTCCGGTGGGGTCGTGCGTTAACACCAGGTCGGGTTTTATTTCATCTAGTATTTGGACCAATTTGGTCATGACTTGGTGATCAGGGGCCATGTTAAGAGATTCAGGGTGCTCATTATCGGGTGTATTAGCCATCCCAGAGTCACGGTAATTTAGAAACCTAATGTCGGATATTCCTGTGACTCGCATGGCGCTGTATAGTTCTTGTTGGCGGACTTCAGATAAGGTTTCAGGACTGGCTAGACTGGGGTCACTTATCTCACCAACATCGCCATTAGTTACGCAAACCAGGGTCAGTTTGACCCCATTTTCGGCTAACATTGCCAACGTTCCACCACATCCGAATCCTTCGTCATCTGGGTGTGCGAAGACAGCTACCAAGGTTAAGTCCGACAAGTTCAAGGTGGTNTCGGGCATGGTGTAACAGCTAACCTCCCNAGGGTTTGTTNATGGGTTTCCGAGTAATTTTAAGAAATTATAGCAATTAGGTTCCCGAATTCGTCGATTGTTCCAGACCATCTTGGGGATAACACTATTGTTGAATCCATTTGTAAGANCAGGGCGGGGCCCTTTATGTGGTTGCCGGGCATCATTAGGGAACGATCATACATATGAGCTAATTGGGTCCCTGTCGAGAATGTGACTTGGGTGGAACCTGCTGAAGCTNGCGAAGAATCNGNCCCACCGTAGGGTTTTGTTTNTAAGTCAGGTTTTTCAATCGGTATTTCAGCTTGAACCCTAAGATTTACTATTTCAATTGGTTGTGATTTGTCAGCGTATCCGAATCGTTGTCTATGTGCGTAGTAAAAGCTTCTGGATATAGATCTAATAAGATCTCCGCGTGTCGGTCTTTTTGGGTAGCCNACCGTTAGTTCAAAAGATTGTCCTAAGTAGCGAGTATCGACTAACCTGTGTGTAATTATATCCGAGGAGTTGAATCCTTCACTGACAAATTGTTCTTTAGCTTGACTTTCCATCCCATGGAACTCCTCTTCGAGCCTGATATGGTTTATGTCCTCCCCTCTTAACATCACAGTTCTAGAATAGTCTTTGACTACATCCGCGATCGCAACCCCTAGGGCTGAAAGAACACCTGGGTGCTCAGGTATGAGGATTCGAGGTATGCCTAGATCCTCTGCCAATTCACAAGCATGCATAGGGCCAGCTCCCCCGAAAGGAATCAGAGTGAACTGCCTCGGATCGTGGCCCCTTTCTAGGGATATTGATCTAATTGCTCGTTCCATATTGGAATTTACTACTCGAATTATTCCAAGTGCCGCGGTTTCTTGATTAGTACCGATTTCCTTAGCTAGGTTATTAAGTAATTCACGGGACCGTTGAAGATCTAAGGTTATCTGCCCGCCGAGGAAATGATCCGGTTGGAGTCTCCCAAGAACCAGATTGGCATCACTTACTGTAATGTCTGTACCTTTACCGTAGCAGGCGGGACCAGGATCTGCTCCGGCGGATTCAGGACCTACTGTCAGTGCTCCTCCCGAGTCTATATGCGCTATAGAGCCTCCGCCTGCCCCGACGGTGTGAATCTCTATCATCGGAACCCCAATTGGGTATCCTCCTACGTTTGCAGATGTGGTCTGTTTTATCAATCCTGGGCACAAAGATACATCAGTTGAAGTCCCACCCATATCAAGAGTTATGATGTCTGGAAACCCTGCTTGCATACCTGTGTGGAAAGCTCCGACGACACCTCCGGCTGGTCCACTTAAGATGGTTCTTACAGGTTGTTCCGAAGCCAGTTTCGTAGTTATGCTGCCGCCTGAAGATTGCATTATACGAAGATTTCTGCTCAAAGAAGCTTCGAGTCGGCCTAGATATTCAGACATTATTGGGCCGACATAGGAGTTCACTACTACGGTGCTGGTTCGTTCATATTCGCGAAATTCGGGCAATATCTGGCTAGATGTGGAAGTGTACGGTGGATTATCTAATTTGGAGATAGAGTCAAGGATCATATTCTCATGTATTGGATTTAGGAATGAAAAGAGAGTAGATATAGCAATTGACTCTACTCCGGCCTCATTTAATAGTTCGATTAAAGTTTTCATGGATTCGGGTGTTAAGTCTTCGATTATTGTTCCTGTATGGTCAATTCTTTCGGGTACTCCGAATCTCAATTCCCATGGGGCTAAGGCTGGAGATCTTTCTAGATTAAAGTCATAGAGATCAGATCTAGCTTGCCTACCTATTTCCAGTACATCTTCGAACCCCAGCGTGGTAATTAACGCAGTTTTAGAGCCTTTGCCTTCAAGAAGTGCGTTGGTAGCAACAGTAGAACCATGTACGAATTGGGTAGATCCGTCCGAATAAGATTGATCCGGCTCGAGGCCATTTGATATTTCGGAGACTCCTTGTATTACACCTGAAGAAGGGTCGCTGGGAGTGGAGGACAGCTTGTGAATGGCTAACTTGCCGTTAGCTATAACGACGATATCGGTAAAGGTTCCGCCTACATCGATACCGAAGATCATTTTTGACATTTATAGGTATACCTCCATTAGATTGCAACAATTTTAGCCATGATTCTTTATATATGTAATTCAGCGACCCTCCATCTGATCCATGAATCAGGTGGCCCGAAAATAAAGATAAGGTCAGTCTTGGAGGGCAATTCGTAATCTTTTGTTGATTCTACCCTTACTTTCATGTCCTATTATATTCACCTGACCAACTTCAAGGGTATTTGCAACATGTGTCCCTCCGTCTGCTTGCAAGTCAAGGCCACGTATATCGATAGTTCGGATTTCCGTTATTTCCGGTGGTAACAGGTTAATTTTAGTACGTATCAGGTCAGGCTCCGATTCTGCTTCTTCGCGACTCAAAAATCCGACTTNGATTGGTCTTGCTTGTTCAACTTCGTGGTTCAGCTTTTCATAGATTTCATCAGAAAACGATGTGCTGATATTCTCCAGTTCGAAGTCCATACGNGCAGTACCNGGCTGCATATCTCCACCTGTAACTTTNGCACNAAAATCCCTCCAAACTATCCCTGACAGTATATGGAGTGCCGTATGAGTACGCATCAGANTATATCGCCTCTCCCAATCAATANTCCCTGTTACACTGCTTCCTATATCTGGTTGGGTATCNTCTATGTAATGAATTAGAGNGCCGTTTTTTCGNCCTACNTTTGTNACTTTNTATTCNACCNCATCCGCCAAAAACATTCCTTGGTCGCAAGGTTGGCCTCCGCCACCAATATAGAATGCCGTTCGGTCTAAGATGATTCCGCCATNTACGTGCTCAGTTACNTTTGCGGTAAATTCTTTTATATAGCTATCTTTAAGGAAAAGTAGTTCTGTCATGAATTCCNCTTGTNGATTNATATATTNGTATNTCCTATTGAATATGAACAGAATCTTAATGATTATAACAAATGAGGTGATCCTNATAATTGAGATATGTACAGTCTACTGTTTGGTTGTCTTTGNCCTGTTGCGGTGTAATAATGANAAACTAACTNTACTTTTTAACTTTAAATAGGTAAAACGGANTACAGCTACGGCTGTTGCTCCGTTAGAAGTAACAGCGAGTCACAAATGAAGCTTACATGCACCCAAGAAAATTTTAGTCGCGGTCTAGGTATAGTCAATCGGGCGGTGGCNAATAGATCTACACTCCCCATTACACAGAATGTGCTTCTAACTACGGATAAGTCCAGACTAAAGCTTTCAGCTACAAATTTAGAAATAGGAATAACCACNTGGATAGGTGGTGACGTAGATGANGAAGGGGCCATTACCGTGCCTGCCCGATTATTGTCTGAATTTGTAAACTCGCTACCTAGTGGGAATATCAGTTTAGAGTTGATGCCTGGAACAGGTGTTCTTGAATTGAAATGTGGAAACGCCGAAGCCCGAATCAATGGAGCTGATGCNGACGAATTTCCACCTATACCCGCGGTGGATGAGGGAGTTGGTGCTAGAATTGAGCAGGGTATATTGAAAAATGCTATCAATCGTGTAGCATTTGCCGCGGCTACTGAAGAATCTCGCCCTGTGTTAACTGGAGTAGAAGTTCGTCTCGACGGNAATAAATTTACTTTAGCTGCTGCAGACGGTTTTCGATTGGCAGTCCAGCATGGTTCATTGACGGAACAGGTTGATCAGAACGTAGAAGTAATAATTCCAGCTAGGACGTTAAATGAGTTAGGACGTTTATTGGGGAATCTAACTGACTCTGTAGAAATATTGATGACTCCNGGTAAAGGGCAAATATTGTTTCGTCTACCCGATATAGAACTGGTTTCACAGTTACTGCAGGGATCATTTCCAAACTATGATCAGTTGATACCTCAGGGGTATCAGACAAGAGCTATATTTGATCTGGCAGAGTTTTTAAGGGCGACTAGGAGTGCTGCTATATTTGCAAGGGACGGAAGTAATATCATAAGAGTGGAGGTAGTTCCTGAAGATACGGGAACCTCCGCCGGTAAAGCTTTAATTTCAGCCCGTTCAGAAGATGTGGGAGATAATAACGACCGGATTGATGTAGAAAGCATTGAGGGAGATGCAAGTAAAATTGCATTCAATAGTAGGTATCTGCAGGAGGTCTTATCTGTGTTTGAACGAGGGCAAATTGCTTTAGAAACTACAACTCCTTCAAGCCCTGGAGTGTTCCGGCCTGTGGACTCTGAAGATTATATTCATGTCGTTATGCCGATGTTTGTGCAGTGGTGATTCCCTCGCATCTTATTTGACTAAGTCACAGTCCTAATCAAAACCTGAATTAGGAGATCANTTAATGCCTAGAGTAACTGTTGATCTNGAAGATCCATCTGGTCAATCAATAATAAATGGGCGATGGCGGTTCGCTATTGGGTATATTCCGGGTGAACCAAATGAAGGTTTGATAGCCCAAGGTGAAGGCAGCCCTGCACGTNTACCGGGATACGATGACTCTGGNTGGGAATATTGTGGTGAATTACCTGATAGAATCTCACATGGATTCAGTTTCGTATGGTACAGGATCAATATTACTTTTCCCGATACAATCGGTGGTAGAAGTACTGCTGGGGTACGAGCCCAATTTGAAACGTGTGTCGATGACTACGGGGAAATTTGGATTGATGGGGAATGTAGCAGAGAGCGTGGGGTAATCCAGGGGTTCAATGTTCCACAGAGAGTTCAGATTACAGATAATGCTTCACCCGGCGAACAACATTGTATTGCTGTGCTAGCGTCTAATGGACCGTTAGCTGCTCCAGGTGGCGCTATTCACATGCGGTATGCAAATATAGCGTTTGAATGGACTCCTTAGAAGTGGTTCTGTAACCTAGGTGTGGCAGTATTTAATCACCCAACACTATCATGGCTTGGATAACCGGAGTAAGGTCCTGATGTGTGTGCCCCTTGCCGAATGTATCCTCCATTAGTCTGGCATCTCCCGGGCGAAATATTTGGGAACTACCATCGCTTACGCCTATCTTTACCTCGCCCTCTAAATGTATGATTAAACGTCTTTCCGGGAGCGGGTGAAAATCCATGGATCGCAGGTTTTGAAATTTATGTATCCCTGCCTCTGAGACATCCATGAATGACTGGACGGTCTCCTGTTCTCCTAAATCCAATTCTTCGATATGACTTTCTCCGTCAGAATCAGGGAATACACGATATATTGACATATAGTTGCCTCCGCGATGTTTTTAAGCCTTGTGAATTTCTAATTAGCGTTCCCCGAGTTAATCTCTTTGGATTGTTCAGCAAGTATTGCTATGGTTTCAGCCAAAGTATTGGCTTGGCTTTCCAATTTTTTAAGTTTGCTTGCCAGCTCTGCGATTTGTTCGCCCATGGATGACAATTCTTGTTCAGCGATTTGTCTCGTTTTTTTTCTAAGTTCGGTTTCTCTTTGTGTAATCTCTTGCCGGGCCTGGTTGATTTCAGTTCTAGAGTCCCTCATACGATCTTGGAGTTCCTGCCTATTNCGACCTTGTTCCATCCTGTGTTGTTCTTGGCGAAATCGGTCTTCTTCTCGTCTNCGCTCCATTTCAGCCCTTTGCATATCTCCCCGTATTTCGCGCTCGTGCCTTGGATCGCGTTCTTGATGCCCTAATGCCCCCTCTTTGNTTGGTCTGTCTTGACCTCCGCATGCTACCGATCCNANAGCAATGGTGATAATAAGAACAAATGATAAAAGAGATGTTTTCATAATATCGTNCAGGNAATCTCCAGAGGTTACAACCCTATAATTGTTCTAATGTACCACGTGCAAACGCCTGAATGGAAATATAGGCTATGTTCTCAACCAGCGAGATTCAATGTTATCTTAGAAGNNGATGGATATNGTTAAGTCTTTATGTGGATGTATNCCAGATAGGNNCGNGACACAATAACGGAATATACCTACGAGGCATCAACCATAACTAGGAGGAGTAATGTTAATAGTAGATGCTCAGGTTCACCTTTGGGGTCAAGGGAACCCGCTGGCNCACCACAGGCAAGTCTCTTCGTATTCTGTGGACGAATTGCTACAGGAGATGGATGAGGGAGGGGTGGATGCCGCGATAATACACCCTCCTGGATGGGATACTGATTCAGGGGCATTGGCGCTAGCAGCTGCCAGTGCCTATCCAGATAGGCTATCTATCTTAGGTAAAATTCCGGTGGATGATCCCTCAGCTGCGAGCTCGCTACCAGGTTGGTTATATCAACCAGGAATGCTCGGTCTCCGGCTTACTTTCCTCCAACCAGGACAGGAACTGTGGGCTCTAGATGGAACGATGGACTGGTTTTGGCCAGCTGCAGAGGAGTCGGGGATTCCTGTAGCATTAATGGCTTCAAATTTTTTACCGACGGTTGCAGAAATTGCTATCAAATACCCACGCCTAAAACTAATAATTGATCATATGGGCCGACCAAGTGGCGCCCAAGGGGACAATACATGGGAGTCGTTACCGGATCTATTAGCATTGGCTAAATATCCCAATATAGCGGTTAAAGCTACAGGTGCGCCAAGTTATTCAAATCAAAATTATCCCTACAGGGATATTCACGATCATATCCATAGTATTTTTGACGCGTTCGGTCCAGACCGTACCTTTTGGGGGACAGATATTACTCGTATGCCTTGCTCATGGAAAGAGTGTGTTAGTCTTTTCACGGAGGAGTTTTCATGGTTAACCGAAGAGGATAAAGAGGCAGTGATGGGCCGATCCATATGTGAATGGTTAAACTGGAACATATAAGGCCTATCTATTTTAGTGAGCCAATAGCAAAATCATATGTTTTATAATGACATAAGGCTTAGCCATGAAATTCATTTTAAATGACCTTGAACTTCGCGCTATTATGGGATTATCCAAGGATGAACTACGTACGTTGGAATCTGAAGGCCTGGTGCCGGCTATCAGGACCAATAGGGGATGGATCTGTTCATGGGAAGGACTACAGAAGATCTTGAACGAACCAGAATTATCATCACTCAACGAATATTTAAAATCCACTAGGAACTTGGGCCTTAAGATTGAGAATAGATCCAATTATCGAGATCAACGTCCTGCATTTTCAAATAGGATATCGGTTTAAGAATCACTGAAAAATCACTGACATATGGGGTGCGTGAAATGCATCTAGATGAAATTCAACGACGATGGAGGTGACAAATGCGCCTAGAGGGTAAAGTTGCTTTGATAACCGGTGGAGCAAGAGGCCAAGGGGCCGCAGAGGCGAGGTTATTTGTTAAAGAGGGAGCCAAGGTAGTTATAGGAGATATATTGGATGTTGAAGGGCAGAAACTAGAGGCAGAAATCGCTGAAACAGGTGGAGAGTGCCTTTATGTTCATCTTGATGTTACCTCTGAGGCAGANTGGAAAAATGGAATAGACCGTGCAGTTGCCCAATTTGGGAAATTGGATATCCTGGTNAATAACGCTGGAATATTTATACCTGCGGGTCTTGAGGAAACCGATGAAGACCTTTGGGATANGACTATGGACATTAATGCGAAAGGAGTCTTTCTAGGCACGAAATTGGCTATACCTGAAATGCGAAACGCTGGATCGGGTTCAATTNTAAATATATCATCTACGGCAGGATTAAGAGGGTCTTTAAGCACAGCTGCCTATTCCGCGTCTAAAGGTGCAGTTAGGTTGTTGACGAAATCTACAGCCATTCAATACGCGCGAGATAACATCCGTGCCAACTCTGTTCACCCAGGGATTATAGAGACCGATATGACTTTGCCAACGCTTCTGGTTGATGAAGAAAGCCGTCAAAAAAGGATTTCTAGGACTCCATTAGGTAGAGTNGGGATTGCGGATGATGTGGCTTATGGGGTCCTNTTTTTGGCGTCCGACGAGGCGTCTTTCATAACCGGNAGTGAATTGGTTATCGATGGCGGAAGAACCGCCCAGTGATTTNGTGAGTGCCAGTTTCACTTTAGGTCAGGTTTTATAGAAACCCTAAGAGCTTATTGTATTCCATTCTCCAGGTTGCAAGTCTGCNAGAGTATATGGCCCGATCCTACTACGTATCAATTTCAAAATGCCGTAGTCGTTAGAGGCAGCCATCCGTCTCAATTGGCGATTCCAGCCTTGGTGTACAACTACACTCATCTGGTTTCGAGAAAGCTGCTTCAAGGAATCGACTTTAGCTAATCCCTCAGGGAATGGGATTCCTTGTTTGAATGAGATTACTAAATNGGAGGTTATGGGTTTGCTCAGAGTAATTACATATTCTTTCGCTTTCTCGAATTTAGGATGTGAGTATTCGTGTATAAANTGTCCGTCGTTGCTTAACAATAATAACCCTTCGCTTTCATAATCTAATCTACCCACGGGTTTCAGAGTTTTTAAGTCAACCGGTAGGAGATCCATTACAGTTCTTCGGGAAAACTGATCAGATCGGGTAGTAACATATCCTGAAGGTTTATACAAACTTATACGTACTAGTTTTTGGGATACTGTAGGTCGTGTATGACCGTCGATAGTNACTTCATGATCTATCGTTTCGTCATCGTTTATATCCTGGCCAACTTCAGCGGGAAATCCGTTGATAGTTANTTTGCCCGCGCGGATGAGTCGGTCCCCTTCGCGTCTAGATATACCGAAGCGTTTTGCTAAATATACGTTAATTCGCATGTTTTTTTGAATATAAGGTTGGGGTCTCGATTACACGAGTATACCAATCCTGCAATGTTGGAGTGNAGTTATGTTGGATCTCAGAGGGTAGGTTGGGTAAATGTTCAAGACTATCTCTCAAAAAAATTAGGTAAGTATTGGTTTGTGTGATGTCTTTGTAGGTTGGATCGTAACTGACAACAGTATTCAAGCTGTACCCCTCCTCAGAGGAGGNGTNCAGCTTGAATACTGTTATNNGGATATTGGTAGATCTAGGATATTATTTATTGGATTATTCGTTNGTTACTGAGTCACCTGTCGCAGGGTCTACTTCGAATGGCCCNGGCAGGTCTAATTCCTTAGCAATCTCCCGTACCGCGGGTATGACTTCCTCTCCCATTAGGCGCAGGCTACGCATGGCATCATCATGAGTCATAGCACCGTCGCCGTCCCAAAAGAAAATGCTACCCGGNCGTATCGTTTCTAGTACGTGACGGATTTTAGGAATAACAGTTTTCGGGGTTCCACAGATGATTGTGTGGTCTTCGATCTGTTGTTCGTAGGGNCGGCCTAAGACACCTGCTACTCCACCTCCACCCCCACGGGCTGCTGTCGCAACTGCCTGCGTTGGTAGAACCCTGCGCCGGGAGGTTAATCCAGGCAAGTTTACTAATGCCGGATTCACGGTGCCTTCATTGCCTGCCAAGAATGGATTGCTTGGTCCCTGGACATACTTGCGTCCAGCCGCTTCAGCTAACTCCTCTGTTTCATCGACGTGAACTTTCCACAGATAACCCAGATTCTGAGGGCCTGATTTATATCCTTCTTCTTTGGCAGTATCGTGATATAGCTGAAATGCTTGTTTGGTAGGTTCCATCTCAGTGGCTAGCATTATATAAGGAATACGCTTTTGAGCAGCCCAGGTTAACGAATCTCTACTGACAACTCCAGGCAACCAGATAGGTGGGTGTGGCTTTTGGTAAGGTTTAACCCATGGGTTAACGTGACGATAGTGAAAATGTTTGCCTTCCCATCGAAATGGACCTGGATCAGTCCATGCTTTAACAATTAACTCATGGGCCTCTTGAAACCTTTCCCAGTTATAATGGGGTTCGATATTATGGGCCACACTTTCTCTTCCAGTACCTCTGACCCAACCCGAGACTAGTCGTCCCCTTGAAATGAGGTCTATCATTGACAACTGTTCCACTAACCATAATGGGTCGTCCCATAAAGGTAATATGTTCCCAAGAAGAACTATCTTGGCCCTTTGGGTTATCCTTGCCAGGATTGAGGCTTCCACGTTCATAGCTCCACCCATGCAGAACGGTGTACCGTGATGCTCGTTCAGCATGAGGCCGTCAAATCCCATCTCCTCAGCATAAAGTTTTTCGTCTAGGTAACGATTATATAGATCTGCGGCCAGGTAGGAATCGTAAATTTCATTACTGACCGTTAGATCCATAATCGGTTTCCCCGTGGCACCAAAATAACCCGATTTTTGGTCCTGGTAAGGTCTCTCTGTGAAATATCCGATGAACATGTAGCTTACCTCCTGCTGATTACTCTCTGAGGGGTAAAGATGCGTGCGTGTTAAGTACTCCTATGGAATCTAGTTGTCTCTGGTTGTCTGATGTGTACCGAATATCCTGAATATGGATATTTTATATGAATTATAGCACTGTAAATCATTAATTCGGTTAACAAAATGTAACGGCAGTCATCCTTTTAGAAATTGCGAGACAACTTGTACAAATTCCGTTGTTTTTTCTACTTCCGGTCTGTGTCCACATTGTTCAATAATCTGCAGTTGAGATCCAGCTATTGCTTGCTGATACGCGTCACCGGCACTAATGGGGACTATAGCGTCCTCTCGTCCCCATATGATCAGAGTTCTTAAGGTTTTTAGTCGGTGAAGTAAATGGGGAAGAGATAGGTTATGCATGTAGGGACGCCAACTTAGCCTGCACGATTCTTCTCTGGCTACTTCCCAAAATTCCGTCAATTCTGGGGATGGTTCATCGGGGCAGATTAGTTTGAATTCAGGAACGGAGTTAGCATCCCAGAAACTATCATTAAGTACCTGTTGGGCTACGACCAGAAATATATCGTAGATTTCCCCAGTAGGTGGACGTATCCCTGTTGGAGATACAAGGATTAAATTCTTGAACTTGTCGGGGCACATTACGGCCATTTCTGCCGCAAGCCATCCTCCCATAGAGAAACCCATTAGGTTAACCGGGCCGGGGTCTAAGTCATCTAACACTTCCAGATACCATCCGGCTAAATCTCTCATGCTCATGATCCAATCGAGTCTCTCACTCTTTCCATATCCTGCATGAGAAGGCAGGTAAAGTTCGAAGTTGGTGGATAATTGTTCATGGAACGTGAGCCAACCGGGTGGTCCTAGTTCATCGTGAAGTACAATCAGAGGCTCTCCTGAACCACCCTGTATCAATTGAACTTTACTACCAGCCAAATCTAATATTTTGTCGGTCCGTCCAGCAGATGTTTGGTTCATTCCCGTATAGCCTCCTTCCGAAGCTGACTAACTAATCATTTCATAATCTTCTATTCTGAGATAATAGCTTATCCGACCTCCATCCGCCAATGATTCACCCAGAATGATATTATTTGATCATATAATCTGTGCGCTTAACCACGAGTCGCTTATATTAAGATCCGGTTGAGGGGAATTTCGCAGTGTGGTTGTTAGCTTTTAATAGTAATCCATTGTCGGCTCACCAATAACAAATGCCGCAACTTTATCATTTAGGTCCTAGGGTGAGGGATAACCGATTACACCGAGTCGGTTGCACTAAATCTGGCCGAATCTAGAATCAAATCAAACCGTGGTTTATTTGGTATTTCTGCCATATATTTGGATAGGCCNATGATAGTGACGGGTGATTGCTATTTGAGATCAACCGTCACTATCCGAGAATTTTACTTCGATGTATTAAAAGTTTCAGAGAAAGATTTAGTTGTTANCACCACGCATAATAGGCGATATANTTAATCAGCCCGTNGAGCTTAGGTGCCTACTAGGTAGATATTAAGAAACATTTAGGGGGAACTTTGAAGGAAGAAATCTGTTATCTAGACGCGACTCAAATCAGTGCATCCATAAGGGACAAAAGTTTTTCTTCACAAGAGGTGGCGCAGGCTTTTTTAGAACGTATCGAGGAAGTAAACCCGATCATTAATGCTCTAGTAGAATTCCCTGATGATGTTGTCCAAAATGCGCGTCAAGCGGACGAAGCCATTGCTCGCGGGGAAATTTGGGGCCCGTTACACGGAGTACCTTTTACGGTAAAAGATTGTATCGATACTAAAGGTATTGTTACCACCCGTGGCTCCAGATTATTCGCGGAGCGTGTTCCATACGAGGACGCTACGGTTGTTGCACGTATCAAGGGTGCTGGAGGAATCTTAATTGGCAAATCAAACATGCCGGAATTCGCGTTATGGTGGGAAACGGATAACCTTGTGTACGGGAGAACTAATAACCCTTGGAATATAGANCGTACTCCTGGTGGATCAAGTGGAGGAGAAGCAGCAGCTATTGTGGCCGGTATGTCTCCTCTGGGTATCGGGAGTGATGTAGGGGGATCGGTAAGGGAACCGGCGAATTATTGTGGGATAGTCGGTCTAAAAGCCACGCATGGACGGATTCCGTTGACGGGGCACTGGCCGGAAACGCTNCTCCGGTTCATGCATGTCGGTCCATTGGCTACAACTATCAGAGATATCAGTTTGTCGTTAAATCTCATGTCTGGGGCTGATGGNCTGGACTCTTATGCGATGCCCTATTCGGCGGAGAATGTACTGGACTCTGGATTAGATGTAGCGAATCTGAAAATAGGTTGGTGTTCTGATGGACCATTTGGTCCAATTGATAGTGAAGTGCAGAGAACCGTGTCAGAAGCGGCTAAAGTTTTATCTGAATGTGGTGCTGATGTTGAAGAGGTATCTTTGTCCGCTTGGTCAGAATTCTCACCCCAGCAGATATCATCAACTATCTTTGGAGTAGAGGGCGGGCATTATTTGAGGCCTTTTATTGAGGGGAAACATGGAGAACTTTCCCAGATAATGCAACGAAGACTTCAACAACCTGAAAACACCCTGAGTGAATATCTAGATGCTTTGAGTGAGTTGGATGGGTTTCGCCAACAGGTCGTGCGATATTTCAAATCGTTTGATTTGTTAATATGTCCGGTTGGACCGGTGGCTGCACATCCTCATAATTCACGTGGGCTACATGTTGGTGACCAACATGTATTGGGTAGACATGCCTTAAATTGTACAGTGCCTTTCGATCTCACGGGTTCGCCCGCGTTATCCGTTCCATTTGGATGGACAGCGGATGGCTTACCTATTGGGATCCAGCTAGTGGGCAGACATTTTGATGAAGTAAATCTGCTAAAAATCGGTTTGATATTGGAATCTGAGCGAGGGGTAAACAGCTATCGGCCATATAATCTGTAGCCTTGAGTAATTTACAGTTGATGAGGTACTTTAGCGTAAGGTTCTGAAGAATGCCCTTATGTCTTGAACCAATCTATCCGGTTCTTCTAATGCTGCGAAATGACCCCCGCTCGGCATATCCGTCCAATGTTTCACGTTATAGGATCTTTCAGCCCATTCTCGTAAGGGAACGGTGTTCTCATGTGGAAATGCGGCAACGGCAACGGGGACATCTATCCGTTCCCCTTGTTTTAGGGTCCACGGTTTGTTAAAGGATTCATAATATAGTCGGGTAGATGAGCCTATGGATTCTGTAACCCAGTAAATAGTAACGGTAGTAAGAAGTTCATCTTTGGTGAACCTACTCTCAATATCTCCATCGCAATCACTCCACGTCCGGTATTTCTCCACTATCCATGCAGCTAAGCCAACAGGGGAATCGTTCAGGCTATAAGACAGCGTTTGGGGTTTTGTACTCTGGATATGTGCATATCCTCCCTCCGACCGAACCCACTCTTCTCGTTGTTCTAACATTCTTTTTTCAGGTTCAGATAATGGCCTGGAGCCCTCTCCCAAATAAGGCGTAGGACTGGTAGTGGAAGTAGTGTGTATACCTATGACTTTATCTGAGTGGCTCAACCCTAACTTAGCTGTCACTCGTGCCCCCCAGTCACCACCTTGTGCCCCGAATCTTGAATAGCCAAGATTATCCGACATTAATGCCGCCCACATATCGGCGACCGTAAGTGGATCCATCCCGCTACTTGGAGAGGCATCCGAAAACCCGTATCCGGGTATGGATGGTACGACCACATCGAATGAATCTTTGGGATCCCCTCCAAAACTCTGAGGGTCGGTTAACATTGGGATTACTTTGTACATCTCAAAAAAAGTACCTGGCCATCCGTGAGTTATGATTAATGGGAATGGGTCAGGGCCTTTACCTTTTTCATGGATAAAATGGATATTTATGTCATCGACGGTGGTTCGAAAATGGGAAAATGAATTAATCAAGGCCTGTTGTTTGGGCCAGTTGAAATCACTATGCCAGTATTGCACTAGCTCTTTAAGGTAGGATAAATCGGTGCCGTAATTCCAACCAGAACCAGTTATTTCGTCCGGGTATCTTGTGTTAATCAGCCGGTCTCGTAATTGATCTAGGGTAGAATGTTCTACAGATATATCAAAATTAGTGATTTGCATTATCCCTCCGGTGAGGTTGGGCATTGAGATACCAATTTTAAAAACCTATTACGCTTCTAGGTTTCCAGAATCATTCTAATTTGTTCGACGAGCAACGGTAGAATAACCCCTGATTTGCCGGTGAATACCGAATGGCATATTGCACTTAAATGTGTCTCCTCCGTGTTTATTTCTATTAGAATAGCACCTTTTTCATGGGCTCTGCTTGGTAATTGAGCTGCTGGATTCACAGTGCCGGAAGTACCTATCAATAACATACAATCGCAGTTATTAACCGCGTTCATACATTGCATTAAAATATTTTTGGGTATCGGCTCACCGAACATGACTGTATCCATCTTGATGATACCGTCACAGTATTTGCAACTTAGTGGAAGAGTTTCAATGCTAATCTCATATCGTTTCTCTTTAGCACCACAACTCAAACACCTTAATAAAGTTCGGTTACCGTGTATCTCTAGGGTTGATTTGCTGCCTGCCATTATGTGGAGGTTGTCCACGTTTTGTGTGATGGTATGTTTAAGTAGACTGAGATCCTCTAGTTCTTTCAATGAATAATGGCCCGGGTTTGGCTTGGCTCGGACCAACGCCAACTTCATCTCTCTGATAGGATTTTCATATTGTGCTTCAGCCAACAGTCGGTTTTCCCACCATGCTGTGGGATTTCTTTTAAATTCATCAAAAGAAAGTAATGAAGGTTCTCCGTATTTGGTCCATAACCCGTCGGGGCCCCTGTATGGGGGTATGCCGGATTCTACTGATAATCCAGCTCCGGATAATGCAACAGTATATTGAGAATTAGCTATAATCTTGGCAGCAGAGTATAACTGTTTTTTAAATTGGATACATTGAGAGTCCATTGCATTCCTAGGAATTTCCTTTTGGTAGCAACTACGAAATTATAAGTTAGATTATCCTCATAAATGCACGTGAGCTTCTGGTTGTGCAACTTATACTAATGTTATTTTTTACAAACAAAATCAAGTGTTTCAATCAAATGTAATGACGCTGCGGGCAACATTCCCGCCTTTCATGTCTTGAAAAGCTTCGTTTATCTGCGAAAGTTTTACGTGCTGTGACACTAGTTCATCAAGCTTAAGGCGTCCTTGCAAATAAAACTCGATGTATCTAGGCATATCGGTTCTGAATCTGTTAGATCCCATACTGCTTCCCTGTATACGACGTTCGCGCCTTAGAAAATTCCCCGCGTCTATTTCTATTTTAGTACCTTCTGGTATCATTCCGATGATGGTGGCAGCTCCTCCGGGACGGAGCATTTCATAGCATTGTTCTGCTGTCTCTTTCAGTCCTATTGCTTCGAAGGAATAATCAACTCCACCGTCCGTGAGGTCGAGTATTTTTTGCACTACATCCCCGCTTGAGGCGTCAACTACATCAGTCGCGCCGAAATCTCGGGCCATGGTCAATTTAGTTTCTACCGTGTCTACTGCTATGATACGTAGTGCTCCCCCGAGCGCAGCGCCTTGTATGCAATTTAATCCCACTCCTCCGCATCCGAGTACTGCTACAGTTGATCCGGGTTCTATTTTCGCTGTGTTTAAAGCTGCCCCTAAACCAGTGGTTGCGCCGCATCCAATCAAGGCTAATCGGTCAAATGGAACATCGTCACGCACCTTTACTAATGCATTTTCATGTACTAACATCTGCTCTGCATATGATCCGAGTTGGGCGAACTGCGTGATAGGTGTATCGCCTTGACTCAAACGAGGGGGTTCGTCTCTCTGGCGAACTACGTCTGTCCGAGTGCAAAGCACAGGTTGTCCTCTCAAGCAGAATTCGCAGTGCCCGCAGAATACAGATAGGCAAGTTATAACTGTATCCCCGGGGCGTACATATGTAACTTGGGTTCCCACTTTCAGAACTGAACCGGCCGCTTCATGTCCAAGTATAGCCGGCATTGTTATTGAATATTTACCCTCTACAAAGTGTAGATCGCTGTGGCATACCCCGCTCGCTCCGGTTTGGATTAGGACTTCCCTGGGACCGGGGTTGTCAACATTTACCTCTTCAATATCCAGAAGTGCATCAACTTGTCGTAATACTGCTGCCTTCATGTAACCTCTTGTGAGCCTTCGTATTGATTGACTATTAGATTGACCAATAACTGAGATGGAATGTAGCATCGTAGTTAATCTCAGTCAAACCTTATTTCTGATTATTGAAATGATCTGAATGGCTTAGTGTGAATTTTTGTTATACAGTCGTATCGCCAAGGAAATAATTTGGAATTGCAATTTAAAACGTAAAGGGTAATTCGCTTGATACTAATAGTATTAATTTATTTAGGGGGTAACAATTGGCTCAATTAATGACCGGGAAACAAGCACTTTTAGAAATGTTAAAAGCTGAAGGGGTTGAATTCATATTTGGTAATCCAGGGACCAGCGAAGGTCCTATAATAGATATGTTGGGTGATTATCCTGAGTTAAGATATATCCTAACCCTACAAGAAAGCGTAGCTGTTGGCATGGGAGAATCCTATGCTCGCGCCACCGGAAGAGCGTCATTTGTCAGCTTGCATGTAGATAGTGGATTGGCAAATGGACTAGCCTTGATGTTAGATGCGTATAATACTGGGACTCCCATGGTTGTCACATCAGCAAATTATGACATCCGTAAAACTACCGAAGGGTTGACAGATTTGGCAGAATTAGCTCGGCCAGTGACCAAATGGTCCATTCAATTAACTCATCCAGACCAGATTCCGGGGGCTATTAGGCGAGCATTTAATGAGGCGAACAGTCATCCTAAGGGACCGGTTTATGTCGGATTCACAACTAACGCACTTGAGGGTTCAGCAGATATGAATATCGTCCCGTCGCAGCCAGTGTTCGATGAGCCTCGCCCAAATCTTCAAGGGATAAAAGCTGCGGCAGATCTACTCATCAAGGCTGATCGATCTATTATGATGGTGGGTGACAGAGTTTCGGATGACGGTGCGATGAATAAAGCTATTGAACTGGCNGAATTACTAGGTTTGCCAGTATATGGTTCTAGAGGTGCGGAAGTTGCATTCCCGACTAATCATCCTCAATTCTTAGGAAACCTTTCTTTAAGAATTGAGGATCAACGATCTATCCTCGAGAGGGCTGATTTGGTATTGGCTATTGGAATGGACGCATTCGAAGAACTGTTTTATTGGGGTGATGTGATATTGAGCAGTGGGACGAAATTAATACATATTGATCCTGTTGCAGGGAAAGTTGGTAAATCTGAACCAACGGATGTGGGTATAGTTGCGCATTGTGGTTTGGCTATAGAAGAATTAATTAACCAACTTACCCCCATGTTAACTCGAGAGAGCAGNCAAACGATTGACAANAGGATTAGCCTTATATCGAATGAATCTAGCGAAAGTAAAAAATCATTTGAAAGGGCTGTTGAGGACAAATGGGATCAAAAGCCTATTACACCGGCACGCATGATGTTTGAATTATCGAGTGCGTTACCTGATAACTCTATTGTGGTTGATGATTCCTTAAGTAATAGGGCGATGTTCAGACATTATTTCCAAGCGTTTGAACGAGGGGATATCAGGGGGGTGCGAGGGCAGTCAATTGGGGGCGGAATTGGGGCAACCATGGGTACTCAATGTGCCAATCCGGATCGGCCAGTGTTNGGNGTCATAGGTGATGGCAGTGCTATGATGACCATACAGGGGCTCTGGACAGCTGCTAACGATGATATTCCNTGTGTATTCGTTATTTGTAATAATGGCATGTATCGTATTTTGAGAACCAATTTCAATATCTACCAAAAGGACGTGTTAGGATTGTCCGAAACTTCGGGAGAGAACCTGTTGTATTCTGAATTTGCTACTCCATTCGACATGGCGGCCATAGCTAACAGCATGGGTGTCCACGGAGAAAGGATTATAGACCCAAGCGAAATCAAGCCAGCGGTTGACAGGGCTGTGGCGTCAGGGAAACCAGCGTTACTGGATATCATAATCGACAGTGCGCTGTAGGTGTGTTCTTTTTTGGATAGTGGTTCGTACATGAGGGTTGGAGGCTAATTTGTCATTATGACTAATATAACCAGTCACCTAGAGGAACATNTTGGGTCCGCTTTAGAGCGTAATTCCGTGTTGTGGTTAACTAATATATCCCATGCTGTTAATCACTTTCAGAATCAAATGGTGGCGGTGTTATATGTGGTTATNATGCCTGAGCTTGGGTTTAGTTATACCGAACTGGGTATCTTAACTGCAATCATGAGCTTAGTCGGAGGGGTAACTCAGGGATTATACGGATTTGCTACTCCATTTATACCTAGAGCCTGGCTATTGGGCATAGGTAATATCGTCTTGGGATTAGGTACACTGGCCACGGGCTGGGTTGGGTCATTCAANGGGTTTGTCGTAACGCGTGCTGTCTCAGCAGCGGGAGCAAGCGCTCAACATCCTGTGGGATCGAGCCTTTTAGTTGGTTATTTTCCCCGAACCCGAGGGACCGTGCTGGCTCTAAACACGAGTATCTCTAATATTGGGAGCTTGTTGTCTCCGTTAGTAGCCGGAGCTATGCTGCTGATCATGGATTGGCGGAACATATTTATGATAGTTGCAACACTCAGCGTAGCAATGGGTGTTACATATTTCTTGTTTAGGAACAGACTGGGTAATAGTACAGACGAACCTAAATCTGGTAGGGCTAAATTAGCTCAGGGTCGTGATAGTTACAAACGAGTTTTCCGCAATAAGAATATGATCTTGGTATCGTCGGTCATGATGGTGGGAGGAGCTGGTCGGGACATGGGGGTAAATCTTGCATATTTGGGACCACATTTTAAAAATGATTTAGCTTTAACGACTACAGTGATTGCGGTGGCATTGACGGCGATGCACGTTGGGGGAATTATTGGACCGATATTCTTAGGATGGCTGTCGGACAAAGTATCTAGGAAATGGGTGATTCAGTTTTCTCTAGTATTTTCTTCGTTGGCCACTTTATGGCTGGCTTTTCAAGGTGCTTTTCTCCCGTTATTACTACTGAATTTATTGTTATACGGGATAGTGACTCGGTCTCGTATGACTCTTACGCAGGCTATGGTGGCTGATTCCTTGCCGGAGCCTGATAGGGATGCCGCGTTTAGTGTGTTCTTTTTNCTGGGCTTTGCCTCTGCGCCGTTTTGGGCATTATTAGTCGGTTTACTGATGGAGAATATGGGATTTACTTTTGCTTTTTCGGTTTTGGCTGGGTCNTATATCTTGGGGATAGCTTTAATGTTTTTCGTTAATGATGAGAGGCCGATAGAGGAAAGCGTGGCTNCTTAATGCTGGCTACTTTACAAGACGAACGTTAGAGTAGATCTAAATCAGGGTCCGTAGATATACGATCTCTAAAGTATGNATATCAGGTGGTTACACTTCTAGGATAGGGAATATGATCTGGGCANTATTTCTAAGATTTACAAAGTTAACTTAGGTATAACTTCTTCGGCAAGTATCTCCATTTGTTCCAGGTAATCGTAGGCTGGGTTCAGCATGAGCATTTGGGCACCNGCGTGGACAACATCCGATAATAGGTCTACGCATTGTTCAGCATTACCAGTTATAGATACTTCGCCTGCTCTGTCAGGGTTTACTCCGTAATGGTTTGAGAAATAATCTGCCATACGTCGTTTAGCTTTTATTTCGTCGTTATCAACTCCTATATAAACCCTCTTGGATATCTGAAAATTCTGAAGATCGCGTCCTTCNTCTTCGAGAGCATGAGTCAGTATCTCTGCTTGTGATCGGAANTGACTGGTCGAAGAGTTGCCGTTNCCCATCCATCCATCACCATATTTAGCCGAACGCCTCAAAACGTTGGGATGTATTCCACCGATCCATATAGGTGGGTGTGGTGTTTGTACCGGTTTGGGGTTCATTTGTTCCCCGTCCAATCCCCAATAAGAGCCGTGAAAGTGCGCCTCTGGTTGTTCCCACAGAGATTTGAGAACTCTGATACTTTCCATGAAGAATCGGACTCTATGTTCAGACGGGGCACCGAACAGATGGTATTGTTCTACCCTGCCACCTAATCCTATGCCGACGATAAGCCGACCGTTACTGAGATGATCCAATGTAGTTAACTCTTTAGCAAGCATTATGGGGTTTCGAGTCGAAGCGACGAGAACTGATGTCCCCAGCTTGATCGTTTGGGTTAAAGCCGACACGTAACTTAAGAGATTAATTGGTTCGAGGGAATTAACTCCCCCTATTATCCGTTCTTGCACCCAAAGACTTTCGAACCCTAGGGTCTCTGCCCTGGTTACGAATGAACTTATTAGCGTGGGATCGACTTGGTCAGGATAGAAAATTTGAGGTACGGTCATACCTATTCGAANAGGTTGATTATCTAACATAGGTTGCCTTTTTAGACGGTTACGCCAGTGAAATTAAATGAATTAACCTTGATAGCAGGGACATTAGTAGATGAACTTCCTTCGTTGATGTGGAGAATGTTTTNAGATCCAACCATTTCCACATTTTTAAGGGCCTCTACATAGGATTGAGTGAATCGTAGGTCTTTGATTGGCTTGGTTATTTGACCATTTTCTATTAAAAACGTTCCATCTCTGGTCATTCCGGTCATTGTACATCCGGTTGAATGTACCAATCTAGTATAGAAAAACCTGGTTACGTAGATACCATAATTTGTAGATTGTATTAATTGTTCCTCGCTGTGAGCCCCTGGTGACATGAACAAATTATGGGCTGAAGGACCGCCTACAGGAGAAATCTGATGTCCGGTGGATAGTTTATCTTCTTTACCAGCAGTGTATGAATTATATACAGGGTTACGTACTACACCATNAGTAACTATATCGACCCGTTGTCGGACTACACCTTCGCAGTCGAAAGGAGCAGGGCAACCATTCTGATCGTGACCATCATCCCATATTGAAATCAAGGGATTCATCGCCTGGTGTCCTTGTAATCCATTCATCCAACTGCGCCCGTCTTGAACCATCTGTGCACCCATGCCATAGAAGTTCAAGGCCGATATTATGTCATCGACCGCGTAATTGGAAAGTATTACCGTATATTTGCCAGGTTGACATGTAGTTGGTTGTTTGCCGCTCAGCGCTTTACTTGAAGCCTGTTCTATCAATTGTTCAACTTGTAGATCATCTATCCTCCATGAGCTTCCCTTCGCCCACCCTGCTGATGAATCTGTCATAGAGGTGATCAGNAGGCCTGCGATAGATCCTACGTGGTGGGCCCAGGTGCCTTTAGTCGAGATTACAGCCCGTTCGTTTATTCCTGTTCTACAAAACCCTGCTGAAATTAATTTATTCCTTTCTGAGTTTATGGTAATTTGTTGGACTATATTCGCACGGGCCNCGGGATTTAAAAAGGCNGTAGATTCGTCATAAGCTAACACNTTAGTACTCGGTGTTGTTTTTGGGAGACCGGAAAAATCTGGATCTTCAGGCATCAGTTTCGCATTTTCCCTGGCAGCCTCACCGCATTTGACGATTCCGGATATGCTTAGATCGTTAGTAGTTGATCTACCCTGNCGTTTCCCTATCACGCAACGNATGTATAGTTGAGAGTCCGAATGTGATACGTTTTGGTGTATNGTGTTATTTGCNAACCTAGTTAGGGATAATTCATTTGTACTGAGGAAGCCCTCGCATTCGTCGACACCGGAGATCTGGATAGCTGTCTCAAGTATTTTTCTGCATTGNCGTTCNCCGATCATCTTAATACTCCCACACGTATGTTACGAAACCGTGCNGGGCTCGCTCCATGACCGGTGTGGCCAATTTGCCCGGGTTGCCCCTTCCCACAGTTNGGTGTTCCCCACATTACCCAGTGATCGCTATTACATACTGCATCACAAGAATTCCAGAATTCAGGAGTGATACCAGTATAAGTACAGTTCTTGAGCAATTTTCCAATCTTGCCGTTCTTAATCTCGTACCCCATCTCCGTTCCGAATTGAAAATTATACCTGCGGTCATCTATAGACCAGGACCTATTAGTTTCCATGAAAATTCCGGAATCGGTATCTGATATTAAATCGTCCTGGGACCATGTTCCAGCTTCAAGGCTTACGTTAGTCATTCGTATCATCGGCAACCTGTTCCAAGATGACGCTCTCATACATCCGTTGGATGTAAGGCCCAAGATAGAAGCAGATTCCCGGGACATCAAATATCCGACGAATTGACCGGAACTGACTATCGGTGTTGTTTGGGATGGCACTCCTTCGTCATCCCAGCCGAAAGATCCTAATCCCGGAGTTCTTAAACTGTCTGCCGTTATATTTACATACTCCGAGCCGTAAGAAAAATTATTGAGTTTGTCGGGAGTCAAGAATGAAGTTCCTGCATATGCGGCTTCTTCCCCTAATACTCGGTCTAGCTCGATAGGGTGCCCGCATGATTCGTGTACCTGTAGAGCTAATTGAGAACCTCCAATAATTACATCAGTAATTATGTCAGTGGGACATTGTTCAGCGGTTAGCAGGGCGACGGCTTCCATTGCGGTTTTTTCAGAATTACCGGGGATGTCTAGTGAAGTGATATATTCCCATCCTGCACAACCTTGTTGACGCCCATTCATCTGAGGGTATGATCTCCTCTGCACCTCTGAGTCTCCCACCGCTGTTGATTGGATGCCTCCCCCTGATTCATATATGGTTTGATCAGTGTAGGCACCTTCTGTATTAGCGAATATCTTGTGTTCCCTTATGAAGACCAAGCTACTTAACCTGGAGCGGATTTTCTTTACTGATGCCATAGATTTGTCCGATTCAAGGAGCAAATCTATTTTTTGGTCGAGCGGAATTTTAAATGGGTCAATTTCAATCGGTGTAATGTACGTACCCTTACTAGTCACAGCCGGACCCAGATCAACAGCGTTCCTATTGTGAGATGCAGACGCTTTCGCAATTTGGATAGCCAAGGCTGTAGTTTTATTTAGATTATCTGGTGTGATATCAGGGGACGATGCGAACCCCCATGCCCCGTTGATGAGTACTCGTACTCCGAATCCTGTGGATTCGTCTCTGGTAATTGTTTCTACTACTCCGTTTCGGACTACGAATCTTTCTTGAGAGGTTTCCACAGATCTTATGTCTGCATATTCGGCACCTTTAACTTTGGCTGTGTCCAGGGTGCTGAGTAGTATTTGATCCAAGGGACCTCCTGAGAGTTCTTAAAATGTTATTTTGGACGTCGGCAGTTTTTGTGAATGTTTAATCAACTTTTAAATTTACCATTGGTATATAGAGTAACTGACAATTACCCAAATATTGGTTATTCGAACACGGTATTTATTTGAGCTGACAGGTCAAAGTAGTGCTGGAGGCTTTGATTTATTCGAAAGAAGATATCACCACGTAGTTGGTCTCCTGCGGCGTTATGAGCTAAACCGTCTTCCTTCATTAGATCTAGTGTATTTAGGGTGTGTTGCCGGTCCGCGCCATTGTTTATTTTGGTATTCTCAATTAATTCTTTCCAATCAGATTCGGTCAGTTCCAGATGAAAATCTAAATTTATTAAGTCATCTATGCTGCCGGTTCTTACCTGTGTACATTCGAATGCTTCGAAGGTTATAACAAATACTTTGGATCCTACTTTAATTCCCATCTCTGCTTCCACAGTCCCAAAGCTACGAAATTCCGTATCATCGTTAACGATTTGTTTGAGTGCTTCGAACCACTCAATTGACGGAAATAATAAATGACTACCAAGGGAACTCATGAAAATCCTCCGAAATGTTGAATACTATCTGGGTAAAGACTACCAGACTAGTTCAGTTTAATTACCAGGTCTGTCACTCTTTAAAATAGGGATCACCACTTTCTTTTGCCTTACTGAAGGGCACCATTTTATTTACGTAGTGGTCCGGACTGGTGTCTAGTGGTGCTTTACTGAGCGCCTGATCTACTATTTTGCCGTATTTAGGATCTAATTGTGATAATTTGTCCGCTTCGGAACGTAAGTATGCTACCGCTGATATAATCCTTTCCAACTCATTACTTTGGCATGAATGACATCCCGAATTGGGAGAGCCGCCGTAAGTTTTGACAAGAAAAGAGCTAATTTGTTGACACTTGTTGCATCGGTATTCGTAAACTGGCATTTCTTAAGAGGCCTCGGTGTGGGTGTCAGACTCTAAAAGTAATTTTAGTCCAGGGGCCAAGTTTTGTGACGTTTTGTCTATCCCGACCCATCTCATACGTTTAATATATTGAGTGATATATTCCTGTTTAAGATTTAGAACAATTTCCATACCTGCGGATATGTTCTCTATACCTCTTCCGAAAATAATAGCTAGAGCCTCCCATAGAACATTGTCTTTCATCTCTGAATATAAATCTTGTTCTACCCCTGCCATCATCCTTAATAGTCCTAATGCCACGTCGTTACCTCTTTTAGATATGGCATATTTGATATGAGACATGCCATATGCTATGTGGCGAGCTTTATCCTGCATGCAAAGTCGAAACATCAACTTTTCAGCCGGGTTGAGAGCGTAAGCTTCTCCGTATTTGTATAGGGTTAGAGTTAATGGGGCTCTCAACAGGTAAAGGTAAATGGCGGTTTCGGTCCAGCCGGCGCGGCTCTCTATTATCCGGCGGTTTATATAACCGGGGCTTTCGAGGCCTAAAGCCCCTCCGTTAGCTAACGCACGTTTACGGAAGACATCGTGATGGCGCCCCGAGTCATATAATTCGGTTGCTAAAAACGTTTTTACCTCATGGTATGCGTAGTTCATGCGCCCAACCCACTGACCGATGCAGTCAGTCTCAATGCTGGCTTGTTGGGCTAATTCGGTAGAGAGTTGACACATGGATAACTCGAGTTCCCGAGGTAATGTTTGAATGGTATCCCAGGGGATGTCGATATGAGCCATCCATCTCCGTTGGATAGCCTCCTCATATAGCGCGCCAGCGTTATCGGCCCATATATCTGATTTTTTGCTCAGTGGGTAAAATTCCAGGCGTGGTAAACCTGGCACATGAAAAGCCCCACGGGGCATACGGGTCATTTCTTCACTGTACTCTGGTACTTGACCGTAAATGCCAACGTTGATGTCATCAAGAGTCAACCCTTTTTTACTTGGTAATGCTTTGGTTCCCCAGGCGAGGGAATCGTTAATCCACCCGAGGGATTCTGTAGTGCTTTCAGTGATCTGCTCTTTGTTTTCGCTGATTTCGTCGAGGCTAGACATTATAAATCCCTTTGCAACAAGATTATTTCTAAACCTAAGAGCCCCCATCTTGATAGATGGGGGCTCTTAGGTTTGTTACACGATGGGTTAAAGGGCCTTATAGGCTTCTAAGAGAGCTGGATTGACTCTGCCATTAGTTATCCGGTCATCCAGGCCCGCTGACTTTAGGCGTTGGAAATATTCTTTGACTTGTTTCTGTCGAACGGCCATAAGGATTTTTTGGCCTTCGTCTACTTTGTCTTTCCCACCACCTAGTAAGACTGCCAGGGCTTCGCTGGTCAGCATATTTCGGGCTGCTGGGTTTTCCCCACCGGCTCCAGAGGATTGTCGGTTTTCTGCCTCGTCCAAATAAGCATGCATTTCTTCCATTCTTTCGGGGCTTGATTCCTTGATGTATCTGGAATGAAGCACCCCGATCGCAACATGCCTAGCCTCATCTTGGGCGCAACGCCTATAAATCGCCTTTTCGGCATCGTTATAGGCCATAAGTTCTCCGAGCCGGAATAACGTCAATACGTTGCCTTCTCCGACTATGTGGAGGCGAGTAGATAATTCGGTATATTCCCGGGCGTTATCAGTGCTGCCGCCGACAACATCTGTAACGCTATCAATCATTCTCATTAATCCTCCGCCGTTCGCTAATGCTCTCTTGCGGAAGACATCTAAATGTCGGGATTCATCCATGACTTGTCCAAGGAGTACCAGTCGGACTTCCTGATAATCTGGAGACATGGTTGATATAAAACGACCTGGCACATCGGCTGCAACGAACTCAACTTGGGCGAAAAAAGTTGCTAATTGACACTCGGCTGCTTCGATGTCATCCGGCAATTGTTCTAGGGTTTCCCATGGAATATCCGTTGCCGAACTCCATTGTCGAGTTACAAATTCTTCATGTAATTTACGGAGATTGTACCCCCAGACCTCTTTTTTAGTTCGGAATGGATATGCCCCAAATTTGGGAACCTCAGGTCTAGGTATTGATCCACTTACTCTACCCGTTAGGTTCTCCGAAATTTCTGTCTCTTCTTCAGTTACGATATTTTCTCGCAACTGGTTTAACCACCCTAGGTCAAAACCAGCATCTTTGGCTCGTTCCCAGTAAGTTTGTTGAGTAGCGGTAGCCATTGTTTTGGCCTCCCTAATTTGTAGTAATTCTACTCTAACTTGTAGTTGTGAAATAAGCACAATGCTACGGGTTTTATCCGTATTCTGTCAATGTTCAGCGCGATCACATTGAATGGGAATCTTATTTGAGGTTTAAAAAGCTATTGTTTATTCATTTGTGTGCCGAATCAGTTACTCAGATGCTCCTAATCAAACGCATCGAGGAGTTTAATATTTTATAATCTACAGATGATGTATCCGATTTGGAACCTGAATAAATGTCTATGGCTGTTTACTTCGTCTATTTTATTGGTGATTTCTCTGTCGTGTGCAAGTGAAATAGACGAAGACATAAGGACTAAACATATCAAACAAGATTCGATTGTAGATGTGTTACCTGTTCCGTCTCCTCAGGTCACCGTTGCGTCTACTCCACTGACCACGACATGGCAGAAAAAACAAACGTATGAAGCTAAAACTGAACTACATACTTCAACTACTGATGTGACACAACTAAATAACGAATTCAATAACGATATAGATGTTGGTCCAGATAGCATCTATAGAAACGCATTTCCTGCCGCTCCAGATAGAGACCTGTATAAGTTAAGCTCGGAACTGTCAGGTGATAAACCTATATCTAAAAACACCGAATTAGAGGTAAATCTCACTATAGGTAGTGTTTCCAAGTTTTGGCTTTTAGATTTAATGAATTTGCGGCCATATCAATATGATCTTGAATTGAAAGCTATAACACCTAACGCCTATTGGTATTTTGAGCACGGATCTAAGGTGGAACCTGATGATTTAAGAAAAGCGATTAAAGGTTTTGAAGAAATGATTTATCCGCGGGTCACCGAATATTTTGGTGTTGAGAGAAGGCCGGGGATTGATAATGACCCACGGATATTTTTAATACATGCCCCTTTGGAAGGTGTAGCAGGGTATTTTAGCTCTGCAGATGAACATGAGACATGGCTAGCACCATTCAGTAATGAACGTGAGATAGTTTATCTCAATATACCTGGTTTAAACCTGGGCACTAATAACTATCATCAAGTATTAGCCCATGAACTGCAACATCTGATCCATTGGAACCACGACCGTACCGAAGAAACTTGGATAAACGAAGGGTTATCTGAACTTGCAGTAACAATAGCGGGGTTTGGACACAGACCAATTACGGGATTTACTGAGAGGCATGCTAAATCTTTAGTCCATTGGCCGCTCAATGGGGCTTTATCTGCATACTACGGTGGCTCGGGCCTTTTCATGAACTACATGGCTGAACATTACAGCACAGAAGGGACTTTGATGGGGCTGATCTCTGAAGAATCCAANGGGATAGAGGGGATTAATAATTATTTCCGAGATGGCAATTTTAATACCACTTTTGACAAGGTTTTCCAAGACTGGGTTATAGCTAACTTGTTAGACGAAGATTCAGGGAGATATGGATATTCCAATTTAAATGTTCAGGCCAAAATCGGAAAAGTTTTGGAACGTGAATCGTATGTCGATTCCAGTATCCCAGAGTATTCTGTCGAATATTGGGAAGTAAAAAATTTCAATGCTAAGGTAACTATACAATTCGAGGGAGACGTAACGACATCTCTTCTTCCTGTGGATCTTGGGANCGAAGAATGCTGGTGGAGCAATGCTGGAGATTCTATAGATTCAAGTATGGTTGTCGATGTCGACGTGCTAGATCTCGTAAATCCAATTTTTGAATATAGTATTTGGCACGACATAGAAGAGAATTGGGATTACGGTTATCTCCAAATTTCTGTAGACGGCGGAAAAATCTGGAATGTAATACCTACCAAATACACTTCTTCGGATAATCCAATTGGTAACGGATTTGGATCAGGTTACACTGGGCATAGTGGCGGATGGCTCAGAGAGCGAATAGATCTCGAAAACTATTCAAATGAGAAAGATCTATTGATAAGGTTTCAATATGTTACAGATGATGCTATCAATGGATCTGGTTTATGTATAAAGGAGATGCAAATATCCAGTGACCAGAGCTCAAATATTAAGGACCTCAAAGTGAATGTTAACGGTTTTCATATCACAGATAATCTTGTGTNGCAAAANTTTATAGTCCAAGTCATANAACAAGGCACCCAAAATAAGGTGTCGCCTATACATATTGATGACAATAACGTTGGGCAGATCGTATTGGACCCCTCTCGTATGACTGATAATCTAGTTGTAGCGGTTGCCTCATTGGCTCCCAAAACCTTAGGAATGGCGAATTATAGGCTCACGATTGATTGATGACGGGGCTTCAATTTGCTAGGGATATACAATTGCGGTTGCCGTAGCTAGTTGTAAAGGTATCTTTATGCTATCAGGAACTGTTATAGATATTCGTAATTCATAACCAACAATGCCTCTTTCAGTATCAGGGTTTTGTGCTAGATGTGTGACGACACCATCCAAAGTAGTATTTGGCAAAGATGACAGGGTAATTTGTGCAGGGTTCCCCGTTTTAATGGCCCGTGATTTAGAAGCGTCAACAGTTGCGATTATCTCAGATTCACCGGGGTCAGTTATTTCTATTATTTTAGATTCGGTGGAGACGATATCGGATTTAGATGCGTTTACCAGAGATATTATTCCATCAAACGGGGCGGTTATGCTTGTTCCACGTAATTCCTCTTTGGAATCGTCCAAGTTAACCAGAGCTAAGGTTAAGGCTGTTTGTTTAACATCCACCTCGTATTTATCTGGTCCATCCGTTAGGTCGACTAGTTCTTGTGCCTTTTTATCCACGGTAGTTTTCTTTAGTTCGAGTGTTTCGGAGTCGGGTCCGGTTAATTTTCGGNATAAATCCGCTGTAGCATCANCAAGGGCGGATTCTGCAACTTTAATNTCAGATTGTAACTNTGCTCGATCTGAAAGGTCGGGGCCCTTCTCTTNTTNAGANAGGTCGATTGTTGCTTGCTCCAATGTGTTTTCNGCGACTTTGATTGCGGCCTTACGCTGGGCTAATTTGATATNGTCTACGCCGTCAGATAAATCCTCAACATCATCTTGNGCCTTTTTTAATTTTGATTCGGAAANATTAACGGCAGTTTTCAAATCTTGTTCTTTTAAGAAGTTTGGCCCGTCTTGGATTCTGTCCAGATTGNCTTTGGCTTGAGCCAAATCAGCTTCAGCTAAATCAACTTTNATTCTGAGCCTGGCAAGTGCTTCTAAATCCCAATAAGTNCCGGATTTTACGTCCCTGTCCTGGGGATTATGTAGAAAATTACTTACTGCATCTACAGCGGTTTCAAGATCTTCTTCTTCGGTCCCTACGGCTTTTTGAGCGGTGGAGAGTTCTTGTTCATAGTCAATCATAAAATCAGACAAAGCTTCTTGAGCTATCTCAAGAGTGAGAGCGGCAGCGGATTCTACATCCATTGCAGCGTCAAGCAATTGTTTTTCATCTCTCGCAAAGTTTTTTAGCGTGAGATTAGCTTTTTCAAGTGATGACTCTGAATCGGTTTTGAGTTTCAACGCTGCTGCCAAAGATTTTTCGTGATTGCGTTCGAAATCGTCTAGGTTCTCAATAGATTTCCGTAACGTTACTTGGGCTTTGGCTTCAACGTTAGTAGCATTAGCCAGAGATTTATCGTATGTCCTCTGGAAATTATCAAGGTCAATTTCTGCTGATTCCAATGCAATCTTAGCTTTGGCAATCTCCTCATAATGTAAAATTCTGTCGGCGGGAGTGGTCTCGAAAGTTTGGTCCGCGATAGCTAAGTTATCTTGGGCTTTGTTGAGGTCTCTTTTATTTTGGCTGATCAAATGATTTAATTTAGCGATACTTATAGAATCCAATTGTGCTAAAACCGCGCCTTTTTTAACCCTGTCTCCTTCTTTGGTCAAGATTGATCCAATTTCACCAGCAGTGTCAAAAGTTAAGCTTTCAGATCGTATGAACGANAGGCGTCCTCTGATAGGGACCTCTTCTNGAGAAGACAAATTAGNTTGCTGGTTGTTAGGNTCAANNGCTNCAGATAAATTCNTGTCGTCTGAACCGGTGCCTGCACATGATNTGGTCAACATTAATAAAAGGAATAATGTTGTTAAACGTATCGTTGCAGCTTTTAAAATTCGGTTGTCTCTGAGATTGTGTGCCACCTAAAAGTTCCTTAGGATTAAAGAANTTAAGAGTCCGATATTAATATTCTACTTCATTGNCATGAGTTTTGAAGCAATCCTGAGCATAGTTAGGATCATAATGTAGCCCAAGATAGGCGTGGGCTAACTGGAAAACCTATNAGGATTCCTTGGATTACCAAGNAATAGGAATAACGTTGCTCCGAGAAAACTAATAATGGCTATGCATCCGAAGGGTATGTTATAACTCCCTGTTATATCGAACATGATACCGGCGAATAATGGGGCTGCCAAAAGAAATAAATTCATNGGTATCATGGACATGCCTGTAATGCTGGCAAAAGCTTTACGACCAAAGTAGACCCCCCTGATTGAGGTGGTTAAAGGGGTTCTTCCGCCAAAACTTGCGCCGAACACAATTGCAAATAGATAAACCATACCCAGGTTATCCGAAGCTAACAATAAAACTAGGGCGGCACTTTGAAGAGCTGAGAAAGCAAATAGTGCTATTCTCACTGGAACTCTGTCTCCAATGTAACCCCCAACTAGATTGAATATGGCTGACACTCCTGTCTGGGTAGCTACTACCCACCCAACCGTCTGTAAAGAGAAACCTCTGTCGGTCAGCATTGTTCCCAAATGAACCATAAGAGTAACTATTACAATTGATGAGCATGCGTGCCCCATCGAAATCAACCAAAATTCGCGAGTCTTAATAGCTTGTTGCCATGTGTANTCCGATTCGTTATTTTCGCTGGGATCATCACTAGATAATTTATTTGATAGGCCGGAGGCTGTGTTGATATCTCCATCAGGTAATAGTCCGTAATTTTCTGGCTTAGATCTTATTAATTTTGATATTGGATAAGCTAGCAGTAATACTACGATCCCTATTACAAGTGCGGTGATCCTCCATCCCTGATAACCAAATCTGGCCGGCTCGATAGCCCATGCAATAAGTGGGACTAATAATATTCCTCCTAACGCAAATCCTTCCATGGCTAGTGCCATTGCAATAGAGCGTTTCTTTATAAACCAGCTGTTCAGAACTGTCATCATGGGTAACCAGGTTCCCAACCCCATCCCAGATGTCATTACCATGAATGCGCAATAGAATTGCCATAGGTTCTCAATACGGCTGAAAAATACAAATCCGATTCCCATGACAACTAGACCTATTAAAACCATCCGACTTGGGCCAACTCTATCTATTAAATAGCCAGATATGGGTCCCATGATAGATCCTTCTACTCGTGTTAAAGAGAAGGCCATTGACAGTTGGGCTCTACTCCAGCCGAAATTACTTTCCAAAACTACAAACCAAGCTGGCATACCTTGAAATGCCGGTACTGTACCTATCACCATTACAAGAGCGGATACTCCTACTAGCCACCAACCGTAGAAGACCCCATGTACCTTTTCTGTTAGCCATTTGCTTTCTAGCGAATGAGGCAAACTATCTCCAGAATAAAGTCAGCCAAAGCCTTAAAGGCTTTGGCTGATGGGATAATGTTCCGGTTCGTTTCAAGTAATCTATCTGATTTTGACTGAATAGGTTGCT
>PAMF01000011.1 GCA_002707185.1 Chloroflexota bacterium
TCTGAATTGGCCTCTACTCTCACTCAAGCTTTTTCTGATGAGGGTATATTGTTGAGAGGAGGGGATTGTATGAATATTATGCCTCCTTTGTGTGTTACATCAGGCGAAATAGATGATATTTTGAGAGCGGTGGACAAAGGATTCCAGAAAGTTTCCGGCAGCATTAAGTGATAAACAGACGAACGTCCCCTTTTATTCAAAGGGGACGTTATTACATTAGAATTTAAGTCTACGACTTGGCTCTTAGAACTAGTATACCGAGCGTTACTAATAGTAGTGACAAGCCCATATAGGGAATCATCATTAAATCTGACTCATAGTTAGCTACAGGCAGTATTGTTCCTATAACGCCAACTACTATGACTCCTAATGCAATTAACTTATGGAAATTCTTTTGTACTAGTATGGCTAGGCCTATCGTGGCGAACCCAAGGAATCCGCAGGAAACTGCCGTTGGTCCTATTGCTCCTGATACGGCGTGTAATGCCTCTACTATTCCTTGAGACGCTGCATTGTTTGCTATACCAATGAGAAGACTTATTTCTATGAGCTCTCCTGCAGCACCAATAAGAATAAAGATAAAACCGAGTTCGGCTAAATGGTGTCCGGAACCTCCGGACATAATATTTTTAACCCCGTTTATGGCGACAGTCCTCAATAATAGTCCTAATACGGCCAATGACAGGCTTATTTCGGACCATAGGACGTTATTGCCCAAAGAAGAGCTTAAGGCTTGTAGATCAGATGGGTCTGATAGTGCGGGGCCCATTCCTGCCAGAAAAAACGCTACCATCATTATGGGCCCGACTATCAGTGTAATCCCAGTTAAAGTACGTGAACTCATGACTTTTCTCCTCCAACTCTATATCAATAGTTCCAAGGATGAATTATAAGCAGAATGGTTTGAGATAAGTGTAGGTAACTTATTAACCAATTTGAATCAGTTGTCGGGAAAAACTTTTAAGTTTAGTATGTGCACAAATGTAGACAGTCATTCTGAAAAAACATTAATCTGAATCACCGATTCTACGATTGTATTAAAACATAGCGAGGGGGGTATCTAATGAGTGTGGACCAACAAACATGGCGACGCGTTGCAAAAACAGGGTTAACAGCTTTAGATAGGGACCAAGTATGCCCCGGATATTTTCTTTACTCCCCGTACAATGGTGATGGTAATGGGGAGGGATTAACCTTACTTTGTGATATGGAAGGAAATGAATTACATCGTTGGCATCCNCCAACNCCNCCAGGNTCTTGGGGGTATTTNCTTCCGGATGGAAACCTTTTCTATATGGCAAAAGCAGAACAGCTCAACGATGGTAGTATGCCAGCTACCAACTTTGTTGGCGGATGGTTGGTTGAATTAGATTGGGATAGTAACATCGTCTGGGAGCATCATAATCCTGCTCAACATCATGACGCCCGTCGCACAAATACCGGTGGGGCGATTTTTTTAACTCTGGAAGCAATGCCTACTGACATAGTTGGNCGAGTGCAAGGAGGTCAACCCGGAAGTGGTATGGAAGCGGATCACGAAGGCGGGTCGACGGAGACTACTCATATGTGGGCTGACCATATCATAGAAGTCGACGCCGATGGCAAAATGATTTGGGATTGGCACGCTTACGAGCATTTGAGCACAGAACGGCATGTAATTACTGAGGGCGAACCTCGTCACGAATGGAGCCATGGGAACACTGTAGTTCCAATAGGAGACGATAAAGTTCTCGCGAGCTTTCGGAATATATCCACTGTGATAATGATAGACAAGGCAACCGGAGATATTTTATGGGAGATCGGAGACGAAGTAATTTCTCGTCANCATGATCCTAGCCTTCTACCTAATGGCAATATTTTAATTTTTGATAATGGAGAGCGCCGGAAAAACGATGTCCGGATATTTTCTAGAGTAGTGGAAATAGATCCTAATAACAGTAAGGTTATTTGGGAATACCGGGATAATCCTTATTTTAATTTTTATAGCTCACGTATTTCTGGTGCTAGGCGAATGCCTAATGGGAATACCTTAATTACGGAAGGTATGTTCGGAAGGATGTTTCAGGTGACACCGTNGGGCGAAGTAGTTTGGGAATATATAAATCCATATTTTCCTAAAGGGTCTGATGGTTATGAAGACAATAGAGTATTCAGATGTTCCTGGTATATGGAAGGGGAAATACCGCAGATTTCTGGAGAGAATNCTTCAGAAACAACNNCTGATGACACNGAANAGNCTTTAGGNTACACCGACCAAGCGTGGCTAAGGGGCGGNAGGTATGACATAGACCCTCCGCANGGTTNAACCGNTTTTAAGNAAATNGNGAGNNTGNGNGTAGACATGTTACNAANCNGNNTTTTANCAAATTGNTGCTAANGTGGNCGATANTTGTGNCCTTCCGANTGTGATATACGACCAGAAGCCATGAGCCACATTCGAGATATCTCAGGACCCATGAACTTGAATTTAGATTTAAGATTTTTCATCAGATCCGGATACGTATCNCCTANGATGNCATCATAAAACCAACTACAGAAGCTTCCGTGGTTTTTTTGGAGATNNTGTATCGTTCGAGCATTTTCGATAACNGCCTGAATCTTTAGGCGATTCCTGATAATGTTGGGATCGTTCCTCAATNTTTCGATGTCGTCCTGGGTCATCTGGGCTACGGAATTAATATCCCAGTTGGAAAACGCTATTCGGAAACCATCTCTTTTATTTAGTATCATTTTCCAGGTTAAACCTGCTTGAAAAACTTGCAGACTCATAACTTCGAATAGAGTGTTATCGTCGTATATGCGGTTTCCCCAGATAGTGTGTCTATACCAATGGTTGATCACATCTATGGAATCATCGGGTTTGTATTGATCGTAAGTCGTCATTATTTGTTTTCGCCCGCTCTGATGTTGAAAGCCANTATAATATTTATTAGATTTGAATTCATCATGTGNAATGAGNAGAGGATGGCAATGACAGTTACATTGGATTGGTTAGGAGTATCTACTTTCNGACTTGTAGTCGATGACTTGGTTATATTCCTCGACGCTTANATAAACAGAGTTTCAACAGCTNCANACGTNGGTTTGAAGGTAGAGGACGTAGCTAAATCCGATTATGTTCTAGTTGGTCATTCTCATTTTGATCATTTGTGGGGAGCTGAAACTATTGCGCATAATACGGGTGCTACCATCATAGGTTCTCATGAAACTGTCAGGTTAATGCAGCTTGAAGAAGTTCACGAAGATCANTTGATCTCNGTCTCTGGAGGCGAGCAAATTAGATTATCTGAATCTGTAACNNTAAAGGTGTTTCCGAGTCAACANTCGTGCATATGGAGNCAGGCTGGCGCTNCGGGAGATGTGTGCTTAGGTGACAGNGACATAATGTTTCATCAACGTCAGGATAGGCTTAAAGATAGAGCGGNGCGTAGATCTGCTTCCAATGAACCGGGTATGTCAGANGTNTTGAANCACCGNCANGCTTGNAGTCAGTATCCGAGNCAGGAAGGTGGTGCGTACGCGTATTTAATAGAGACACCTGAAGGAAGNATATTTTGGAAGGACACATCGGGNCACTGGTCGGGTATATTACGTGANCTGAGACCCGATGTTGCCATTCTAGCNGCATCTGGCCGTGGNAATGTNGATGGAGAACCTATACAAGGCTCTTTGGCAGAATTTATTGCCAGGGAAGCAGATCTACTTCGCCCGGAAAAAATTGTCTTATGTCATCATGATGATTGGAATCCACCCGTTACCAAACCGACGGATGTCGAACCGATTCGTAACGAACTCGAAAGACAGGTCCCTAGAACATGCTTAGTAGAGATGGGTTATTTGGAAGAATACCCTATTTTCATATGAAACAATCGATAGCTTTAGTAGTCATTTTCAGGAAAAAATCTTCTGGTTCTATTAGCAAATGCGCATAAAGATAGCATAACCGGTACTTCAACTAGAACACCGACNACTGTGGCTAAAGCGGCACCGGACTGCAGGCCAAATAGNCTTATAGCAACNGCAACAGCAAGTTCGAAAAANTTTGATGTTCCGATTAAAGCGGCGGGTGCTGCTGTGCTGAAAGGAACCCTCCACACGTATGCAGCNGTATATGCCACTGCAAAAATACCATAGCTTTGAATCAAGAGAGGTATTGAAATCAACAATATTATTAAAGGATTGGTCACGATGATTTGAGCCTGAAAACCAAATAACAANNTTACTGTAGCGAGAAGTCCAATTATNGAAAATGGTTTCACCCGAAGTGTAAATCTTGTCACCTGAGACAGATCTCCCGAAGCATCCAATTTTTTTCGGGTGAGATATCCTACTACTAGAGGTATGAGAACGTATAATACTACAGAGATTATTAGGGTTTCCCATGGCACTACAATATTAGTCACGCCAAGTAAGAAAGCCGCGATTGGCGCAAATGCAAATATCATAATTATGTCGTTAACAGATACCTGCACTAAGGTGTAATTAGCATCNCCCCGTACGAGTTGNCTCNACACAAAAACCATNGCGGTGCAAGGTGCCACTCCGAGCAGTATCATGCCCGCTATGTATTCTTTTGCGGTTTCGGGTTGTACGAGTCCCGCAAATATATATTCGAAAAATATAATGCCTAAGGCTGCCATGGTGAATGGTTTTATGATCCAGTTTGCTACTAGTGTTATGCACAACCCTTTCGGTCTTCTTCCGACGTTTTTGATAGACGCAAAATCAACGTTTATCATCATGGGATATATCATCACCCATATGCACACAGCAACTATCAAATTAACATTAGAATATTCGATTTTGGATACGATCTGGAAGAAGTTCGGCGATATCAGGCCCAGACTCACTCCAGATATAATACATATTGCAACCCATACAGAAAGATAACGTTCAAATGAAGTTATCGGATTTCTTGGCTTTCTTTCCATTCTTTTTGCACCTGTACCATCAGTTGATAACCGCCTTATATTATATATAATCTGGGTTACTAAGATGCNTATGTTTATTTCAAATCATTGANACTATACNTTTCAGCATAGTATTGAAAATTATAATTGGAGACTTAATNGAATGAACCTGCGAGATAGAATCGGATATGATGCGGGGACCGCAAAACTTGAAGATGCGCTCATAGAAGCGGCAACCCATGGAGTTCATTACATAAATTTTAATGCTGATATCGGCGCAAACCACCTGGGGTTGTGGAGCAAAGATAGGGTGNCGTNAGTTAAAGAGCAGGCAGAGAAACATGATATACATCTGTGCCTGCATACGTTATCTGCAGTTAATATAGCTGAAATTTCTCCTGTTGTTAGTGAAGCGGCAGACCGTTATCTTGAGAGGAACATTGATTTAGCTGAGCAACTTAACTGTTATGGCCTTATTGTTCATGCAGGATACCATTTTAATAGCGAAATTGAAGCTCGTAAGGACGCGTCCCTCAGGAGATTAGAAAAAGCAGTTGAATATGCGGAGAACAAGAATCAGACTTTATTCCTGGAAAATCTTAACCTAGAACCCAATGATGCTGAAGTTCATTATCTTGCACACACCATTGAAGAAACTCGATTTTACCTTGAAGCCATCGATTCTAAGCGCTTTTGCTGGAGCTTCACAGTGAACCATGCTAACTTGGTTCCAGAAGGTATAAATGGTTTTCTGGATTATTTTGGNATAGATCGTATAGGTGAAGTAAGATTGGCGGACAACTTGGGTGATANAGAAATTCATATGAACCCGGGAGAAGGCAACATAGATTTTGAGTCTGTNTTTCGNAGAATTGAAGCTGCCGGTTATTCTAAATTTTATTCNCTAAATTTCGGNTCNCTTNANGATAGATTAGCAGCNCGCGAANCTTTTTCCGCATATGGTTAATCTGGAATGGTNTAAACAGTAATGAAAAACTCCAAGTTTTGNGCACAGTGTGGAGCATTAGTCACTGAGTTCAGCACCCAGTTTTGTNATACATGCTTAGGGCCTATCGCNAGGCTNAAGCGACGTTCAGATAGAAGNGCCTTCGGATGGTTTATATTNGCNATTCTNGTGTTNNTGTTTNTNNTTGGATCTAGAGTANTATANCGTNAATNCTATTCATNTATCTCAAAATTANCTAGGTGCTTGTCAGATATANTTATNCCNAGNCCTTGAATNTNNTTATCTATGTCTAAGTATCCGTCGATCGCGTCAGGGTCTCCNTCAAATATATAATAGAAGAGCTCATTTCCNATTTCTACATCGAATACTGGAAAGTATTCCGATATTGGACAGTTAGAATTAGCCATAGTCATGTGATAGTTATGCATCTGGCCAGCATGAGGTATGACTGGNACTTGATAGGCTTCTGCAAGGGCATTTATTTTTTGGGCGGCTGTTATACCACCTACTCTATTAGTGTCATACTGGATTACGCTGANGGCCTTCATGTCTAACAATTGGCGGAACCCGAAAATTGAATATTCGTGCTCGCCACCTGATATAGGTATTGGACCTTTATTAAGTTCGGCGTAACCGTGCATATCATCTGCTATCACAGGTTCTTCTAGCCACCGAGGTTCAAATTTTTCTAGCTTGGGAAGCATTCTTTTGGTGTAATCGAGGTTCCACCCCATGTATGCCTCCAACATCAAATCGACGTCATATCCGATGACTTCCCGAATGGCCTCCACTCGTTTGAGATTTTCGCGCATTCCTTGCATNCCATCTTTTGGTCCGAANCCAAAACGAGTTTTGTANCCCTGGTAATTATTCTTCTTAGCTTGTTCNGCTTCCTCTTGCATGTCGCTTATGCTTCTNGAATATAGTTTAGAGTAGTAAGCGGGGATTTTTTCTTTAGTGCGACCACCCANAAGTTTGAANACAGGTTTGTTTACTAATTTACCCATTAAGTCCCATATAGCTATATCAACNGCACTGATAGCAGTCATGCCTATTCCNTTACGGCCCCATGCNAATGTTCTCCGGTACATTTTTTCCCATAGATAAGCATAATCAAAGGGATCTTCGCCTATGACCAGAGGCGCATAATATCTATCTATGGCCTCTTTAACTANCATGGGTGCGAGAGCAGCGTTNCCTATGCCGATTTCACCACTATCGGCTTCAATTTCACATGTCAACCACTGATGAAACCGAAAACTTTCCATAGCGTCCCCACGATCCCACANTATGTCACTTGCATTAGTGCAGAAATTAGACTGTGGTGGAACCGTCGGACCGATCCAATTCCACACTCGGGNCCTAACTGATTTTATTGTAGTCACGGCCTTATTCCCCCTACCATANNTGAGCAGAATAGCAATTTCTGCTGGAACAGAACAACACTAATCGATGATTTGATTTAGTTAGTATAAAGATCAAGATTAACATAAATATAGATTGGGTATTGTAACGCGCGGCAATATTAATTGGTAAGGCTAGTTCAATTGTAAATGCGCATTTATTATGTTTGGAGTGAGTTCAAGATCGGTTAGGATTTAATTTTTGCAAATTATTTTCCAGAGGATTCCTGATAGTTGACAGATCATTTAGTTAATGACACCCTTTGGGATAAGTTATACGCAAAACACTCAGTGTTTTTATCGCTGGAAAGGATGATATGGTATGCCTTGGTTGAAAATGGTAGACCCAAGTACTGTTACTGGATATGTAAAAGAAGTGTTCGATGGCTTCGTGGAACGCCGTGGTAAGGTGCCAGGTTTGTCCCAGGTTTTAGCGACACGTCCTGAAGTTCTCAGAGGTCGTGAGACTCTAAGAAACGCGGTCAGTGACGGTGCAACTACTCTAGGTCTTCGTAGGGAGGAAATGCTGAATTACTTCGGCTCGATGATGGGGCAATGTACTGGTTGAGTCCTCAATCACGGAGCGTTGCTTCGTAAACAGTCTGACGATGACCAAGAACTAGTCCTTGAGATAGGTCGTGACTATGCAGCATCAAGATTAGAAGAACAGGATAAAGTGATGTTGGCTTTTGCTGAAAAGCTAACGTTTAATCACACTGCGATGGATAAGACTGATATTGAGTCATTGAGATCGGTGGGATTTAGTGACGAAAACGTTTTGGATATCATAGCATCTGTAGCTTATAGGAATTTCAGTAACCGCCTTAATATAGCCATTGGCCTTGATGAAGATGTTACTGAAGGAGATCAAGACCTTCTAAATATTGCCAAGGCCGGGCACTCAATGAGCGTAGTGTGAAGATATATTTTCACTACGAGAGTTAATATACAAGGGCCTCCCATACGGGAGGCCCTTGTAAGTGGGTTTGGTTCGGGTAGTAAGTCAACTGACAGATCAATAGTAGGTGTATGTCTGAAAGAATACCAAGATTTCATTATGCTTGGGTAATAATTGGATTATCTATCCTGTTGTATATGAGTGGCGGTTCTATAACTAATGCTTTTGGGGTTATAGTACTTCCGCTTCAGGCTGAAAAAGGCTGGAGCCAAGGTTCTATTACCTTGGCTTATGGTATATCAATGCTGTTAAGTGCTGTGGTTTCGCCTTACATTGGTATGGCGACAGACAGATATGGCAGCAGAGCGATCTTGTTCGTAGCAGTTGGGTGCTTTTTTCTGGGAACTGCCATGTCTGCTATGGCATCTGAAGTGTGGCAAATTTATATTTCTTATGGCATATTCCTCGGTATAACCCAAAGTTGTCTGAATGTTACCTTAATTACTACTGCGACATATTGGTTCAAAGAGAAATTAGGTTTGGGTATAGGGCTTTTGCAATTTGCTCAAGGAGTTGGGCCCGCCGGCACGACACTTTTGATAGGGATATTATTAGCTACTTACGACTGGAAATTAGCGTTCTGGTCTCTGGCTTTTGGTTGTACGTTATCAATGTCAGTTATGGTATTTTTCATCAGAAGCAAGCCGTCTGACGTTGGAACCCAACCATATGGTGGAACAAAGAGTTTAGTTCCTACTCCTGTTTTCACGCCTTCTATATCTAAATTGCGGGATAAAGTGAGGGCGACCTGCATTCAGTCTACATCATCGTTTTGGAAACTTGTGATTGTTCATTATTTAGGTTGTTTATCGCATGCCATAGTAATTGTTTATATTATTCCTATAGCTGTTTTAGAAGGAGTCGANCCTGTGGCNGCTGCGGGAGTATTAAGNACTTTGGCATTGGTCAGTGGCTTTACAAGATTCTTAACNCCAATCATTGCNGACCGCTGGGGGGCNAGGGNGACTATGGCTNTNATGTATGTNNTGCAGGGCGTTCCNATTGCGATGTTGTTTTGGACNAGTAATACGTGGAGTTTTTATTTATTTGCNGTGATCTTTGGCATAGGCTANGGCGGAGAGGGTTCTGCTTTCCCGATAATTAATAGANGATATTATGGCGAAGGNTCTTTGGGAAGATCTTTTGGNTGGCAGTTGTGTGGNGCTCNGATAGGNATGGNGNCNGGNGGNTGGNTAGGTGGNGNATTATTTAGCGTGTTTGGAAATTATATGCTCACCATAGCTTTATCCGTCATGGCCAGCCTCGTTGGCGCAGTGGTCATAATGTCGATGGATCGCACAAATGCAGTTTTGATATCGGACTGGGAAAACAAATTGCCAGAATACGCTAGATCTGATCTTCTCGCGGCAACCCCAGCGCAGTAGAATCTTGACTTACTTGCCCCATGTTAGACTCAGAGGCTGATATTCTTGGGCCAGTTTTAAAAGTCCTGCTCTGACTTGTGGTGCAAGGGGCGGAACAGGGTGTCGACAGCGGTCAGATTTTATTACGTTGCCCTCCATCATTACAGTTTTAGCAGCCCTAAAACCACATTGCTTGTTCTCATAATTGATTAATGGCAATATTCTATTGTATCCGTCAATTGATTTTTGCAGGTTGCCAAGTCGATGGTTAGTGACAACTGGGAGTATTAAGTCAGGTAATAACGCAGATGGCATATTACCGGTGGCCCCGGCATCGAGATCCGCCAGTAAGGTTATGCCTTCTTCTCCATCGAATGGTCCCTGTATAGTCTCGCCCCCCTCGTCGACCAGTCTTCTTAATTTGGATGCAGCTTGCGCTGACTCTATTTTGAAGCACTTCACTTGTTCGATTTCTGCAGCCATTCGAATGAGTAGATCGACGGGTAAATCTATACCTGATATGGGAGCATCCTGCACCATTATCGGGATACCTATTTTCGAAACGGCAGCGAATTGTTCGTATATCTGTTCTGTAGTCCCCCGCATTAACGCTCCGTGATATGGAGGCATCATCATCACCATGTCGGCGCCAAGTGCATGTGTTTCTCGTGCGCGAGCGACAACTATGTCCGTGGAGTAATGACTGATGGTCACAATTGTAGGTATTCTGCCATTGATATATTCAAGGCATAGTCTTGTGAGTACTTGTCGTTCTTCGTCTGAGAGTAGAAACTGCTCTGAATAGTTAGCCAGAATACATACTCCATCCACGCCTTGATCGATGATGCAATCTATAACTGATTTCATGCCATCTAAATCTAGGGTGCCTGATTCCGTAAATGGTGTTGGTGCTACTGGCCACACTCCTTGGTAATCGCTCATTTTGAACCTGCCGTGTTATTCTAATTGTACTTAACAACCTTAAATCGTAATGTTCTAATGAAAATATACCATTTAAAATGATATGTATGTTGTTTGTGGAAGATTTATTAACAATGCTTTAAACAGAGTGCATTATGAGTTGGGCCCATAAATTATTGTGTGGTTAGATAATTGAGGTATTAATGAGTGCGAATGTTAAAACAATACTATTATTGCTAGTTTTAGTCCTGTGGGGAGGGAGTATCTACGTCTCAGGGAAATGGGGGATTTCTGCTGGAAGGGAAATAGTCATAAATGACGGGCGGGCTTCTCTGGAGGCTCGACGTACAGTAGCGTTATGTGAAGATGCACTCAAACGCAGAGCTGGTTACGAATCCGTTTTTATGAAAGGGGAATTCTTGAAGACGCAAGAGATGGTGCTCTGGTTAGATCAGAGAACCCAAGAAGCTAAAGACGACATAAAGAATTATTGTTCCTGATATATCGATATAAATGCATGAGACACAGTTTTTAAAGACATAAAATTATATCTGATTTATCATATATTACCGATTACATATAAACGTATTCATTTAGGACATAATGAGGACACTACATGAAAGCAATGGTACTCCAGCAATTTAATGAACCGTTAGTTGAGACTACGTTACCTGACCCTTCACATGATGAAAATGAAATTATTATTCAGGTTAAGGCTAATGGATTATGTGCAACAGACTTGAAGATTATCAGCGGCGTTGTTCCTACGGTTTCAGTCCCGCATGTGCAAGGCCATGAAGTTTCAGGAGAAGTAGTATCCGTTGGTTCCAAAGTTCCTGGACTTGTGCCTGGAGATCGAGTGACAGTTTATCCCACACGAAGCTGTGGATTCTGTGATTATTGTCGGCTGGGTATGGAGAATTACTGTTCTGACGCACCGCGGACCGGTTTTGAGATTGACGGAGGCTTTTCTGATTATATGTGCGTCTTGG
>PAMF01000012.1 GCA_002707185.1 Chloroflexota bacterium
GCGACCTTTTCAGTAGCTTCGGCGATGATTCCGGGTTTCTTTGTTGACACCTGAATGTCATTTATGGCTATGGTCACTCCAGAAGTAGTTGCATATTGATAGCCTAATTGCTTGATCTTGTCTAGAACATCGGCAGTTTCATCGTTAGTTAGGTTCCGATAAAGTTCTGCGGTTAAATCCTTAATGGCGCTGCGATCCATCAGTTCGTTTTTAAATGGTATCGAATCGGGTAGTATTTCGTTAAAGATCATTCGACCGAGACTTGTATCAACAGGCTCAGAACATCCAGGGATCTGTAATATCTTGATGTTAGCTCGTAAACCAATCAATTCTGAGGCATAAGCGATGCGCGCTTCATCAAAATCGTAAAAAGTTTTGCCCTCACCTGTAAGGTTTGCTTGCACTCCTGTTAAGTAATAACAACCCATCACCATATCTAAGGTTGGTGCCACCAACGGGTCACCTGATGCTGGCGACAACATGTTGTGGGTGCTGAGCATAGCGGATTTAGCTTCGTGTACGGCCATACGGGACAAGGGGACGTGAACGGCCATTTGATCTCCATCGAAATCTGCATTAAAGGCCGAGCATACCAAAGGGTGAAGTTGAATGGCATTGCCTTCTATCAAAACAGGCATAAATGACTGTATCCCCAACCTATGGAGAGTCGGAGCTCTGTTAAGTAATACGGGTCTGTCTTTAATCACTTCTTCTAAGATATCCCAAACTTCTGGGCGGGCCCTTTCAACCATACGTTTTGCACTTTTGATGTTAGGCGATATTCCTAATATGACCAGCCTATGCATCACAAATGGCTTAAATAATTCCAGTGCCATCCGTTTCGGCAGACCGCATTCCGCCATCTTCAACTCGGGGCCTACTACGATAACGGAGCGTCCACTGTAATCCACCCGTTTCCCGAGCAGATTCTGTCTAAACCTCCCTTGTTTCCCCCGTAGCAAATCCGACAACGATTTTAATTTGTGGTTATGGCTACCTTGAATCGGGCGTCCTCGTCTTCCATTATCGATAAGGGCGTCTACTGACTCTTGTAGCATTCTTTTCTCGTTGCGAATGATGATCTCCGGAGCTCCCAGATCCATTAGCCTCTTCAAACGGTTATTCCGGTTGATGACCCGCCTGTAGAGGTCGTTCAAATCACTAGTAGCGAATCGTCCGCCATCTAATTGGACCATCGGACGTAATTCGGGTGGCAGCACGGGCAAGATCGTCAAAACCATGTCTTCAACCCGATTTCCGCTATTCCTGAATGCCTCGACTACTCTAATTCGTTTTATGGCTTTCTTGTGCCTTTGCCCCGAGGTGGACCTCATTTCGTTTACAAGCTGTTCTCGTAAAACCTCTAGGTCTATAGTTCGAAGGATCGTCAGAATTGCTTCGGCACCCATCGAGGCTTCAAAAACCTCTCCATAGTTATCTTTTAACTCCCTGTATCGGGTTTCCGCAATAAGCTTATAGACTCGCAGATCGTCCAGTTCGTCCATAGTGGTCTGGTGTTTGTGGGTTAATTGTTCTTGGTCCTTCCCAAGTTGATCTTCAACATTGTCGATTTCCGTCTGAATTGAAAAACGTTCTGCATCGGCTGCAGGATCAATGCCCTCCTGTTCCAGTGAGTCTAACCGAAGTTTACGTTCTGCTACCTCAGCCTCGTTCGCCTGTACTAGGTTTTCCAATTCTTGCTCATATCGAGCTTGTTCTTCTTCTAAGTGCTCTGTACGAACTTCTTCATTTACGGACACTATTATGTGCTGCGCGAAGTAGAGAACCCTTTCTAAATTTCGTGGCGAAAGGTCCAATAACAATCCAAGTCTACTTGGAGTCGTTTTACTGAACCAGATATGAGTGACCGGAGCCGCCAATCTAATGTGGCCCATGCGTTCCCTGCGAACTTTAGAGCGGGTTACTTCGACTCCGCAGCGGTCGCAGACTACCCCCCTATATCTGATTCTCTTATATTTNCCGCAGAAACATTCCCAATCCTTAGTGGGGCCAAACAGCCGTTCACANAACAANCCGTCTTTCTCAGGTCTTAGGGTTCTGTAGTTTATCGTCTCTGGCTTNGTCACTTCACCGTGTGACCAATTCATAATCTGTTCGGGAGAAGCCACAGAGATTCGAATTGCGTTGAAATTTGCAGCAGTAGACTCTGCTCTATCGGACATTCTAACCATTAAAAAGCCTCCAATGGTAGAAATTCTTCATTCGTCTCGGGAATCAGTTGTTCTTTTTTATTTATGGGTCCATCCTTTAGCAACTCAACTGCCAAACCTAGGCTTTGGAGTTCCTTAAGTAGAACGTTAAAGGATTCAGGAATTCCGGGCTGACCAATAGGTTCCCCTTTTACGATGGCCTCGTAGGTTTTTACTCTGCCGGCAACGTCGTCAGATTTCACCGTCAGAACCTCTTGTAGATTATAGGCGGCACTATATGCCTCTAGGGCCCAAACTTCCATTTCTCCAAAACGTTGCCCACCAAATTGAGCTTTACCGCCTAAAGGTTGTTGCGTGATCATAGAATACGGACCAGTTGACCTAGCGTGAATCTTGTCTTCGACAAGGTGGATAAGTTTGAGCATATATATGCTCCCGACTGTTATTAGCTGATCAAATGGATCGCCGGATCGGCCATCATAAAGTTGGAATTTACCGAACGTTGGAGGTGCTATTTGTCGATCCCTATGAATGTCTAATGCCATTTGATGAATTTCATCGACATCCTTCCCATCTGGGTCAACAAGAGCGATATTTTTTAACCACAATCTCAATGATGCCTCGCGCGCTTCCCCTTTAATTGCGTCGTCAAAAAGGCGGTTCGCATCGTAACCTTGTTTCGCTAACCAGTCGACCATTTTAGGATAATCGATCAGGGGTGACCAGTCTGTGGGGCTTGGATCAATTGCATCCGCCTGCTCTGCAAACCAAAGCCTACCTAAAGAATCTTCTATTGAATCGTCTCTGGCTCCGTCGAATACAGGAGTCCGTGCCTGGAAGTTCAGACCTCTTGCGGCCCACCCCAAGTGAGTTTCTAGCACTTGACCCAGATTCATTCGTGAGGGGACTCCAATGGGATTTAAGATGATATCTACCGGTGTACCGTCTTCCAAAAACGGCATATCTTCCTGTGGCAAAATTCGAGACACCACCCCTTTGTTCCCATGCCTGCCCGCCATTTTGTCACCCACCGAGATTTTTCGAGTTTGGGCTATCCATACTCGTACAGCATCATTAACTCCGGGTGGCAAGTCGTCTTTGTTGGATCTGCTCAGTACTTTAACCTCGATGATTTTGCCGTGTTCTCCATGAGGAACACGGAGTGACGTGTCTTTTACATCGCGCGACTTTTCTCCGAATATAGCCCGTAACAGCTTTTCTTCCGCAGTTAATTCAGTCTCCCCTTTGGGAGTCACTTTTCCAACTAAGATATCCCCAGGTCCTACATCAGCGCCAACACGTATAATCCCTACCTCGTCTAAGTCCCTGAGGCTAGCTTCTCCAACATTAGGAATATCTCGGGTTATTTCTTCGGGTCCGAGTTTCGTCTCTCTAGCCTCCATTTCATGCTTTTCTATGTGAATGGACGTAAACATGTCATCTTTTACTAGCCGTTCGCTCAAGATAATTGCATCTTCATAGTTGTACCCTTCCCAGGACATGAACGCAACGAGCACATTTTGTCCGAGGGCCAATTCACCGTTCTCAGTCGAAGAACTATCAGCCAGAGGGTCGCCTTGAGCTACAACATCACCCTTACGAACAACGGGGCGCTGGTCAAAACAAGTACCCTGATTAGTCCTGGTGAACTTCATAAGTTGATGCTCATAGTCCTGATTATCTGTATCTCGGATAATGATGGTACGGCCATTAACTGATGTTACTACCCCTGAAACTCGGGCTAACAGCACTTGACCACTATCCTGTGCAACCCTGCGTTCTATACCGGTGCCAACAACAGGGGCCTGTGGTCTCAGCAATGGAACCGCTTGGCGTTGCATATTAGATCCCATAAGAGCGCGGTTAGCATCGTCGTGTTCGAGGAAGGGAATTAATGCGGCTGACACGCTCATTATCTGCATGGGCGAAACATCCATCAACTCAACGGTTTCAGTAGCTTCTTCTATGTAATTCTCACCTTCTCTGACTTCAACTCGATCTTCCACAAATTGGTTGAGATCATCAAGGACTGAATTTGCTTGAGCTACCCTAAAGGTTTCATCCTGATCAGCCGACAAGTAGATGACATCAGAATCCCCACCAAGAACATAAGGTTTAACTTGGATCATTTGTTCTTTAGGAAATTCGTTGATTTGTATCGCTTTAGGTTTGCTAATCCTCCGTCCTTGCGCTACTACCACGCCTCCATTCTCATCAATGACTGCACGCCGAACCGTTCTGCCGGCGATATCTTGGGATTTGCTCGATATTTCTTTTAACACTCGGCGATAGGGGGACTCTATGAAACCATAAGGATTTGTCCGGGCGTATGACGCCAAAGAACTAAGTAACCCAATGTTTGGTCCTTCTGGGGTTTCAATTGGGCAAATTCGTCCGTAATGGGAAAAGTGTACATCTCGGACGTCAAAACCAGCGCGCTCACGGGATAGCCCTCCCGGTCCGAGAGCAGATAGACGCCTCTTGTGAGTTAACTCTGCTAATGGGTTGGTTTGGTCCATAAACTGTGACAGCTGTGAACCACCGAAAAATTCTCGCACTGAGGCGACCACCGGTCGTATATTAACCAAACCCTGGGGAGCAGCTGCCTCAGGGTCAACTAAGGTCATCTTCTCTTTCACCATTCTTTCCATGCGCAGGAGTCCAACCCTTACTTGATTCTGGACTAGCTCTCCAACAGCTCTGACTCGTCTGTTACCTAGGTGGTCTATATCATCCGGACGCCCCTGTCCTTGGTTAACTTTGATAAGGGTCGAGAGCACGGCAATCATATCGTCCAACGTTAATACTCGAAGATCGCTATCTTCCGTCTTACTGAGTCTCCGGTTTAATTTGTAACGACCGACTCTGCCCAGATCGTAGCGACGGTGATCGAAAAACAGACTTTGTATCAAGTTTCGCGAATTTTCCAGGCTCGGGGGCTCGCCGGGTCGCAGTCTACGATAAAATTCGATTTGCGCGGCAGCAATTCTTTTTGCTAGTGACGAGTCATAAGTATCACCAGGTCTTAACCAATTCCATATGTTCTCGAGGTCATCTTGCCGAAAATTAAAGTCTTTCTCGTCAAATGAGGGATCCTTTTCGAGTGTAGAAGTAATATATTTGTGGTGATCGTCTGTATCCACATCTTTGAAACGCTCTAAGATCTCGTCATCTGAAGCAACCCCAAGCGCTCTTAAAAACGACGTTGCTGATACTTTTCTTTTTCTATCTACCTTGACGGACAAAATATCTTTACTACTAGTTTCGAATTCAAGCCACGCTCCACGCGAGGGTATAAGTTTCGCGAAGCACAGATTCCTATCACTTGCCAGATTCTTTTCGTAAACGAAATAGGCTCCGGGAGATCGCACAAGTTGACTTACCACAACCCGTTCCGCCCCGTTAATTATAAAAGTTCCGTTTTCAGTCATCATGGGCATGTCGCCCATAAAGATTTCCTGCTCTTTAATTTCTCCGGTCTCTTTCATGACTAACCTTGTTCTAACATATAGCGGAACGCAGAAGGTGATTTCCTTCTCTTTGCATTCGGTAGGCGAGTATTTAGGGTCTTTAAAGAAATGATCTAAGAAATGCAAGTCATATTTTTTGCCAGTGTAATCCGATATTGGAGAAACTTCTTGATATACATCCCTCAGTCCTTCCGTCTTAAACCATTCATAGGACTGCAGTTGGTTATGTATCAAATTGGGTACAGTTAACACGGATGGTATTTCCGCATACGATTTAACCTGGGGTATTCTTACATCATGAGACCCCATAATAGAAGAATTGCTCATGTTGCCCTCGCCTAAAAAATTTGGAAACTAAAACCGTCAGTCGCTATCGAAAAGGCGCACCTCTTCCTAGAGGGAATATGTATAAGGAGGTGGGGTCAGAAATTACTTGAGGCATAAAACAGTAACAGCTAATTATACCGATTCCCGTCCAATTGTCAATCATTCTTGTCGGATTGCCCTTTTGGAGGAAACGGATCACTAGATAATAACCAACAAGACGATTAATCTGAAAGACCAATTGGCAAACGTACCTGCAAGGCAGGATTCTAACTTAGAGATCGACCNGTGTGGTCTANGAANTGGGTTTANGATAATAATCCAACCTTATTTAAAAATTACAATAAAAACATAGTTTCNCCGACTNTCTTTATCATTAACCCAAGAACAATGTATATTCTGTTCCATTCGCATGGTTTAAGATGTGCGGATCAAGAAGTCTTGGTGAAGGGGATAATGCACGAGTCGCAACTTCTTTGTTTATGTCAGGGATTTGCGGCAGTTGTAATATTTCCTGGAGATTAAAATAACTAGCTTGGTCAACTTCCCGCTGGTCAGGTTTGGGTTCACCNGANATAGGCAACATCAAGAAGATTACGTAAATGCTGTTACCGTTTTCTACACTGTAACGATTTCTAATGCCAAGTACCCCCGTGACTTCACTAACCACACCAGTTTCTTCAATAACCTCCCTGACCACTGCCCTCTCGATTGTTTCATCCAACTCGACGAAACCTCCNGGGATTTGCCAATTGCCCCTACCACGTCTGGAAGCCCTTCGGACTAATAAAAGGCGGTTGTTATCCACTACCGCACCACCGACGCCAAGGTTATATCCACTGTTNTATTGATCTGGTATAGGCAATACCGCACCTCCTAATCGCGTGGTTTAAAGTGAATGANGAATTTGTTAGATATTTAACCTTTTCTAAAACTATCTTTCTACTTCAGCCAATNANCACCAGNTTTGGCAGGGTGCTTTAAGTTCNGCCCTTCGACTATTAGAGCGTTGGTCTTTATGACATTTGAATCCAGTCTAAACTGCTCTAACNGAACTCCCCAGATTCAAAGTTGGCCTCCCCATGGGTTATATCCTCTACTACTAAACAACCTATCGGCGTTGGGAGAGTTCATCAATTTGGGATAATAAATCGTTNATCTGACCACGGATAGCATCCGTTGTACTAAGCTTTAACACTAACGTACGAGCGTCTTCAAANGTACGATAATGAATTCTTAGTTGGATATGTAAGTCTCTAAAGAATTGCGCGTCATCTTCACTTATGTTGTCTAAGATTAGTCCAGGGAAGGGACTNGTTGGCGCCCCCAGTAGTCGGGTCATTCGAGTATCGCCATTCCATTCGTCATGAGAGTCATGCTCCTCTAGCAAATAATCTCTTACATTGGGTTGCCCCAAATAACTGCCTCTAAACCATGAAAAGGTGCTAAGAACAATAGTTAATGCAAATCTCCATGAGTTTGCATTGGATGGATCTAATGGTGGTGCCGTATTGAGATCATCAGCTATGCGTCGAAGGAGAACAACTACGTCGGAGGCACATTCGCTGACTCCAGTAACGTATTGTTCAAGTAGATTTAAAACTGGTTCTGCTTGAGGAGTTTGGCTAAGTTCACTATAAGTCGGGTGCATNAACCAGGGNGGTTGATATTGTAGTTCGAGTTCGCCNAGCAATACTTGGTTATACAAGTCCTCTTCAGAACTTCCNAGATTCNGTGTTAATTCGTCNANCCATTCCAGATCTGATGTCATATCTGGTAGAGGAATAGAGGCTAAGAAATCTAGNACGCGTTGCAATCTGATCCGCTCCTCAGCGGACAACGATCGGCCTCTTCGGAAAGCACTTGGTAAGGCTCTACGAGCTGGGCTTGGAATNCTTCCAGCACCTGAGGGTGCACCGAGAGCAGTNGAATGGTCTGGTTGGAGGATTCGAATGAGATCNGGAGTACTCCTCCTCGGTGTTCTGCTAGAACGAGCTCGATTAACTGCAACATACACTCCAAGGATCAAGAAGCTTACAACTATTCCTACCAAGATAAAGAATAACCATAAAGGCATTAAGCCTGATTTGAGTTGATAGGAATTCGACCAAGGGCTTTCGTTGGATGCTTGATCAATGGCTTTCACACGCCAGAAATATGTCCCTTTCGCAAGTTTATCTTGTTCTTCAAATTTATATCGGGGATTTTGCAGGGTAATTTTTTCTAATATTATGTTGTCAAAATCACGATCGGTAGACATCTGCAAGAAATACGTAACCCCGCTAGGATCCGTAACTGGCGACCAGTTCATATCCGGTTGATATCCTGAGAAAATTCCTCCACGCGCCCCATCATCTGGTTCTCGAAGGCTCGGAGATGCTGGAGCTATGTCTTCTATATTAAAGGTGGTCTGCTGCTTGTTGTCTTCCTCGTCGATTAATTGGATAAGATGGTCACCATGATTAGATTCCGGTACAAGGAGCTCTATTCTGAAACTTCCTTGCTCATCAGTCAGAATGCTCGAGAGGGTTCTTTCATCATAATTGAGGCGAACCGTGTTTTCGGGGGCAAACCCTTGTCCTACAACCATCAATTTTTGTCCGACGCTGCCTTCATTATTACTGAGATCAACTGTGGGCACGACGGTAAAACGCTGTTCGGGATTAACTGAAGTAACAGAGAATGGACTAATAGCTTGAATCAAATGGGAGCCTGCACCGGATGGAGGTATCACGAAAGAAGTTTGAAATGATCCTATTGAATCGGCCGACAGCCCAGAAATTACAGGGATACTGTCATAAACAACGGATATATTTTGCTCGGTGGACCCAAACCCCGAACCGAATATTTTAATGGTATTCCCAGGGGGGCCTTCTTTGAATTCTAAATTGAGGCCCGAGTGCACTTGAAATCCTTGAACTGCTCCGATGTCCATTTCATCAGGCCTTCCCGATCTGTTTATTCCCACAGCATGGTTACCTCCCGGAGATGCAGGGACTATGAAAGATCTTGAGAAGGTACCTAATATGTCTGCGTTGACCCCTCTAACGACAACAATGTTGTCATATGTGATATCGAGGTTAGTCTCGTTAGACCCAAATCCTATTCCATTAACATTGACGGTTATACCGGGTGGCCCNGTAGTCGTAGTGAGGATAAGTGAGGAGCCAAGTATCAACACATCAGATTGGATGTTAGCACTGGAGGTNACAAACCCTCCNGCGGATACAGTGTAAGAGCCGGCGGGTAACATAGGGATTAATAGTTGAGTGTCCCAACTGCCGTCTGCATCAGCAACNATCCCTGTCTTTTCTGTTTTGTCGTTCAGCCTCANAGTAATGTCTTTTTCATACTTAGANAANCCTAGTCCGATCACGGTAACGGTTTCACCTGGAGCCAACCTGCCACCAGCGATAGAGACCCCGGCAGTAATATTGAATAAGATTTGCAAGGAGCTATTTGAGCTAGTTACCCTNATGGGGTAGGTTCCAGCGGCTACTTGTGGAATGTCAAGGTCAAGAGACCANGTTCCCAAAGCGTCCGCGGTCGCGGAACCGANTAAAGCATCACCAAAATCAATAGGTATATTACTCTGGTGGGCTTGGAATCCTAAACCCCTTAGTGTAGTACGGGAACCTGGGAACCCTTGGGGCTCCGATAGTTCAATAGCGGGGACTACCGTGAAATTTGTGCTAGTGGATCTTGAAGTAGATCCACTAGCAACGACGCTNAAAGGACCACTCGGCGAAGATGGNATAGTTATATCCGTGGCCCAAATCCCTTGGGAATTCGCCGTTATGTCTGTGCTGGCCAAATTACTCCCTAAAACCACAGCAACGGGTTCTAGCGATTTCGTTCCGGACCCTGAAACTCGAATGATTGTTCCAGGAGGGCCGCTCGTCGGTTGGATACGGAGACCGGCGCCTAGTATTAATGTAGCCCATCTGACACTAGTTTCGGATGTGGATACACCTGAGCTTTTAATAGTGTATGTCCCAGCGATTGAGTCTGGGGCGCTGAAACTTGAGGCCCAATATCCTTGTGAGTCCGCGGAAATGCCGGAGGCGACAGTTTTTCCGTCGAATGTCACTGAAATCCCAGATTCGCCGGACCTGAAACCGATCCCGTTGACTGAGACTGTATCTCCTGGGGCTGCCTCAGGTTGACTCAAAGATAAAGTGGCGGTAACTGTAAATGTGGTTTGGTCACTTCCAGATGCACTGCTAGCTCCTATGGATTTGGCTCCGCCGGATGTGTTTGGTGGAATATCTACTGTAGTGACTATTTTCCCTGTGCTATCTGAGTTAGTTGCAGAAAGAACAACTCCGGATATAGTCAAATCCACGGCGGAATTAGGAGCGAATCCAGACCCTCGTACGGTAACCGGAGTACCAGGGGGCCCATTACCGGGAGTGACACTAAAGGAGGACGTGATGGTGAAAGTCCGGATCAAAGTGTTACCGATCTTGACGTTGTAAGTCCCTGAAGATAAAGCCGGAACAGTAATTGGAGTGTTAAATGTCCCGCTGGAACTAGCCCCGACTGTAGATAATTGCTGGTTGTCAAATGTAATCGAGACATTTTCATTTGACGTGAAATTACTTCCAGAGATCCTTATCTCTGTTCCAACAGAACCACGAGTAGGAGATAAAGTGACCGTTGCGGGTTCTGGGGTTGGCGTTGGTGTGTCTGCAGGTGTTGGGCTTGGCGTTGGAGTTGGATCTTCCATAAGAACTGATTGGGTCGGCTGAGCGTTGGCAACATTAAAATGGGTCCAGGTTACCACCAGGACCAGAAGTATCAGACTGCAAATTTTTAATCCCCGACTCACTTTCTCACACCATGTTATTTATTAAGTTGCCGGCGATTATAACGATATCGGTAAATCGTTTACAAGTAGAGAACGGTACATCTATATATCAAATATCACTGACGTGAGGAGATTTAGATGGTACAGATTAAGACTCTCATCATTCCATGTTGGGCATTTTTGCCTTGATCTTAAAGTCTGCGCAACTTTGGGGACGCGCCGCCCATTATGACCGCTGAAATTATCAAGATACCCCCATTGATGATTAAGGAGATTTGTGGGCCTACAGATCCAGATATATAACCTATTTGAAGCTGTCCGAAAGGTGCAGATCCAATCCCCACGATCCATGATCCCATTGCTCTGCCCCTTTGTTCATTCGGTACGCTAAGTTGGAGCAAACTTTGATGGAGTACATCTGAGGATGCCGCCATCATGTTCGTCAACATGACAAACATGATCGCCATCCACATAGTTCCACTGAAACTCATTAACATCTGGCCAACTCCAAATAAGACCAACAGACCGATCAGTATTTTTCCTTTGCCTATACAATCTCCGACCGCTGCCAGACTAATTACACCTATTGCGCCACCTACAAATCTGAAAGCCGTCAATACGCCCAAGCCAATTGACCCAACATGGAGGACATCTTGTGCCAAGATCGGGAGTAATACTTGGTGTGAAAACCCGAATGTTTCGGCCAGCGCTGTAGAGATTATTAAAATCAACATAAGCCTATTGGTCCGCAGCGCCTTAAAGTAATTGGAAATGTTTTCGGCTAGCCCTTCCCGCACCCCGGGTGCAGATTCGCCTTGGCGTTTTAAATAACGAGCGGCAACTCCCCCTAGGGTAAAGCAAAGAGCCATAAACAAAAATGTCAAAGTAGGCCCTGCCCAATGAAGTAAAAACCCACCCGCAAGAGCACCTACTATCTGCCCGAGGCGTTGGGCAAAGGAAGTAATCGCTATCCCATTAACTGCGCCTGTCGAGCCAACTAGGTCATATACATATACTTGACGTGCGGTCATATAAAATGCTTGGAAGCACCCCAGCATGAACGTGGTGAAGATTAGCCCCCAAACTGTCAACTGACCCACAAATACCAATCCCGCCATCAACAATGACACGACTGCCATGCTCCAAATAGTGAAACTCATCAGGACCCGGCGATCGATTCGGTCGGTTACAGATCCGGCTACAAGACCCACAAGTAAATTAGGAGCAGATCGTGTTGCATATACCATCCCAACCATAATATGGGAATCCGTTAACATTAAGACCATATATCCTAGTATGACTTGCTGTAACCCCTGAGATATTTGGTTAGAAAGCGTTGAAATACTAAGTACTCTCATATCAGGGTAAGAGAGGGACTCAAATATTTTCAACCATCTTGGTAGGGATCCATTTGAATCGGAATGGTATTGAGACATAGAGTTTCACATGTTAAGGATCATGGGCCAGTACTGAAATGTTTTGAAAGAGATTGCTATGAACTCCGATGTTACCACACAACCTGACTCCATAGATTTCCAGACTCCTGTTCCATAGGACCAACAGGACCAACTTTCAATTGCCTCTTTTTATACAGAATGTCCAAGGGCTTGAAACAACCCGTGTTTTCTGGCACCATTGGCCTATGAAAATTGGAGCGTTCGAATTAACTGAACCGTTGCCGGAATTAAAAGAGCCGCACGTATTCGCAATGGTGCGGCCGTGGGTGGACGTGGGTAGCGTCGGGACTCTCACTCTGGCTAGATTAGAGAACCATCTCGGTTCCAAGGAGCTTGGGCAATTAGCCCGCCCGGGTGAGTATTTTGATTTTACACGGTACAGACCCAATATGCGGCTCGTAAAAGGCGAGCGAGAAGTGACTGTTCCGAATAGCACTATCCAATACGCTACTACTGAAGAAGGTCCAGATTACCTTTTCTTGCATCTGATGGAACCTCACGCCAATAGTGAAGTGTATACGGACTCAATCCTTGATGTTTTGAAACATTTTGACATAAAAAGATATTGTCGCCTAGGAGCTATGTATGATGCCGTTCCACATACAAGACCGTTACTCGTTACTGGATCCCTAGGAGATGTACCTCAAATCAAAGAAGTATCCAATTTTAAACTACGGCAAAGTACGTATCAAGGTCCCACCACCATTATGAACCTAGTGTCTGAAGGTATTGGGAAAATGGGAATTGAATCAATAAATTTTATGGTTCACTTGCCGCAGTATCTTCAGTTGGAGGAGGACTATACTGGAACGTCGCGTATGATTGAAGTGTTATCATCCGTCTATGACAACATTCCAGAGGATTTGGCTCCCCAACGACGAGGACAAAGGCAATATAGAGAACTTAGCGCTGCGGTGGAACGTAATTCGGAACTAAAAACTTTGATACAACAAATGGAAGCCTATTATGACGCTCAATCCGATTCGGAGAACGGCAAATCGGAGGAGCCTGATACGAAAGTTAGTCTCTCTCCTGAGATCGAAGAATTCTTGAGCGAACTTGGACAATCCATGGAAAACGAAGAATAACACGAGATCTGGGTGGACCGTTCGCGACCATGCATGGATTTCACCGGGATTCTACTAATGAGGTGGGTGTAATCTAAATGGTCTCTACCATTACTAAATACTGTCAGGACGATCCAGATTGAATTTATTTTCAACATTGTTGGCATCTGCTGGTGGTTTAGTCACAGTCATTCAATTGGTTTCTATAATTTCATAAGATGAATTCGAAGATTGAAGAAGAGTCATCGGGAGAACCAAATGCCGGTCTAGTTATCTGGCATGACTGGGGCAGTCATGCTTTTGAATTGGCCCGTCAGAGAAATCAGCCAGTTATCCTATCGATTGGTGCAGTTTGGTGTTATTGGTGTGGTGTCATGCAAGATACCACATTTTCTGACCCCGATGTGGTCGAATTTGTGAACTCTAATTTCGTGTGCGTCCGTGTCGACAATGACCATCGTCCTGATATCAATAGTCGCTACAATGTTGGCGGATGGCCTACCACGGCGTTTTTGACTGGTCACGGAGGTATTGTAGCTGGTGCTACCTATTTACCTCCGGATCAATTTATTGCAATGCTAATCGAAGTTCAAAAAGCCTACGAAGATCAAAAACCTGACTTGTACCAACAAGCTAACAATTTGTTCCGGCAACGGCAAGATCGAGTAGCGAGGATAAAAGCATCCGGAGATTTAGACCCACTTGAAATCCAACGTATTGTCCGGAAAACCGCCGGCATTTA
>PAMF01000013.1 GCA_002707185.1 Chloroflexota bacterium
AAAGAGTAATGCCAATGACTGCTTGCATCATTTTAAACTCGCTGGAAATTGCTAGGGCGTGGTAAACAGGTATTGTCTATTGTTATAAACAAGTGCTATTTGACGGGTTGTAAACCTATTGGGTTCTCCGACATACACTTTGAGCACCACCCATGAAAATCTACTCGTTGCCAGGATACTTTAAAGCTAGAACCAGTCGATATTTGGGTTTTTAAGTCTGACACAAGTTGTTGACCGACTTCGGAATCCGAAACATTTCCACATTTAACACAGACCAAATTTACATGTGGCGCTAGATTCGATTCGTATCTTGAATACTGAGGGAAAGGTAGTTCTTGGATTAAGCCACTTTTCTCTAAGACGTCGAGGGTTGAATAAATAGTTGCTAAAGTCATCGAAGGGAAATGGTCTTTTACTCTCTCTAGGATTTGTTGAACTGATGGGTGATCGGTGGAATTAATTACAGCTTCCGCTATTCCCACCCTTTGAGGAGTAACACGTGTGCCTGATTCTCTCAGGTGCATCGTAATCTCTTGTTGGTTCATGAAAACTCCGGGGTACGAAATCGTCGATAAATTTAATCATTCTTGATTATCGAACTGTTATTATCTCCACTATAACTCTTATTTGTTTCATCATCAACGAGGGTGATAGTGATTATAAGTGGATAATCAGGTTGCATAGCTAGTTATAACTTAGACTAATGTTGCATATGTTTTAATAGGATAAGTACATGATGAATTGTCATCCCCTGGTAAAAGGTATGGATCGATTGACGCAAATCAGTCCTTATTTTCGATTGCCTGTGAAAGGTTCGGAAGCTGATGGCTGGGTAAGTGCTTATGATTTGTTTCACGAAGACAACGACCGCCTTAAGAATATGGTTCGCGATTATGGCCTCGAGCATTGGGATAGTTCGAATCCCCATGTAGCTGGATCAGCTTTTTTGATCGCCTATCTTACACGATTGGTATGGCCGGTGATTGGACAGTTTGTTCTTGAACGGCGGGTCCCAGATGTTACGTTGAAGAATTTAGCGTTCCACGTAAAGGGGGGAAGTGATAGAAGATTTATAGATGGAACAGCCATGGTGATCCCCTATTTCGCTGCTTTGAAGGATGACACTGATATACAACACGAACACGCCATTGAGGCCATAGATTATGCTAACCTTTTTACCGTCCTGAAAAGAATGTTGTTTCAAGAGAATCTGTCTCCAGTAATCGACAGTTTGACACAAATATGTCGTGCGAGTATGCCGGTTTCAAAGAATGCAGTCGCTTCTGCCTGCGCCCAGGCATTTCGGCATTTATATCCATTTGTGGATAATCCGGGTGATTTGGCGCAACTTGCTAAAGAGTTATTTGATGACGAGTCAACTGTAGTATTTGGGCAAGTTACAATGGAAGTCATTAAGATGGAGACCCGCAGTGGGTTGTTTGCAAGACGGTTGGGTTGCTGTTTAGCCTGGCGCACAAGTAGGTTGAATGGATATTGTTCAAATTGTATTTTGGTATCAAAGAGCGAGCAAGATAAGGCCTTCGAATTAATCGAAGATGGGGCATGGAGAGATGTCATAAAGTAGGTCCTTGGAGCCAAGTTAATGATTTTGGTGAATTATGGTTGTAGTCAAGCGGAAGTTACTAGGTAACACGGAGCTAGAAATACCAGAAATTGGATTAGGGACTTGGCGCTACAGTGGTGGGATAGAGCCGTTACGAGCTGGGGTCCGGTTGGGTGCGTCGCTGATAGATACAGCAGAAATGTATCGTACAGAAAGTAATGTTGGGGAGGCAATTAACGAGATTCAGGATCAGGTATTCGTTGCCACGAAAGTCTGGGGAAGTAACTTGAAATACGATGACGTGCTAAGAGCTGCTGAACAAAGTATACGGCGCTTAGGAGTTAATATCATAGATCTTTATCAAATTCATTGGCCTAACTCGAGGGTTCCCATAAAAGAAACTATGACGGCCATGGAGCAGTTAGTAGACAGAGGTTTGGTTAAATATATCGGGGTCAGCAATTTCTCGGTCGGGGAACTGGACGAAGCAATGTCTGTTATGGAGAATTATCCTATCGTTTCGAATCAAGTCATTTATAATCTAAAGAGGCGGGATATAGAAAGGGACATATTACCTTTCTGTTTGGAGAGAAATATATCAATATTGGCGTACACACCTTTGGCAGATGGTAGCTTGGCCAAGTCAGTGAGTTCGAATATGACGAACAAGGTTGCACGTTTATTTCACAAAGAAGATTCTGATTCTTCGGTGCTTGAATCAATAAAGGAGCAGTCACACAAGTCCTTTGCTCAAATAGCTCTAAATTGGTGTATCTCCCATCCCGGGGTGATTGCTATTCCTAAATCTAATAGCGTCGAACGGACTGTCGAAAACTGTGGAGCGTCCGGATGGAGTTTAACAACTGAACAAATAGATGCGTTGGAAAATCTCTATCCACTCTGAAAATGGCGACAGTATCTGATATTGTTGTACCAGTCGGAGTTAATCGGTGAGATTCGGGGAATGAGAGGCCAGAATGTCTAGTGATTATCTGGATTTAGTTGCTAACTTTGTACATTCTACCCACTGGGAAGATTTATCCGCAGCGACCCGAGATGCTGCAAAAAATGTATTGATGGACACTCTTGGAGCAATATTGGCAGGTAGCCAACTTACCCAAAATGCTTCTTTGGCTAAATTAGCTCCTCATTTGGGTGGTGTTGGCGATATTCCTCTATTTGGCCATACGATGCGAACAACCACACTGGTCGCAGCTTTAGTTAATGCAACCGCTGGGGTTTCTTTAGAAGTAGATGAAGGTAATCGTCTGGGAGGCGGGCATCCATCGATCCATGTGACTCCAGCGGCTATCGCGATTGCTGAGGAATTAAAGTCGTCTGGTCCAGATCTGTTGTTAAGTTTAGTATTGGGCTACGAGGTTGTATCTCGTATAGGTTCTGGAACAACGATTCGCTTGGATGTACATTCCCATGGAACCTGGGGAACTATCGGTTCTGCGGTGGCAACGGCTAAGCTTATGGGTTTTGATGCGGCACAAATTTTGCAGTCAATGAACATGTCATCGTCAATGAGTCCCGCAAACACTTGGACGCCATGCATTGAAGGTGCAACCATCAGAAATCTATATCCTGGTAGATCCTGCTTTAATGGAATTTTAGCCTGCCACCTGGTCGAAGCCGGTTTTACCGGGGTACGGGATGGACCAAAAGATTTATATACTAATTTACTTGGACAAGAATTTGCCCCAGGTATTGTTGTTGAAGGCTTGGGTCAATTAAAGGCTTACCGGATAGAAAGGAACTATTTTAAAACGCATGCTTGCTGTCTTTATAATCATCCAGTATTGGACGCAGTAGAATCAATTGTCTCGAAATATGGATTCGGTATTGACGAGATAATTAGTATCAGAGTTCACGTGCCACCAATCGCATTGATACTAGACAACCCGGAGCCGGATAACATGCTTGCGACTAAATTCTCTATTCCTTACGCTATTGGTGCAGCGTTAGTTTTGGGTAAAACAGATGTAACAGCGTTCCAAATCGACCATATAGATAATCCAGGTATTCAAGAAATCGCCCGAAAAGTTCATTTAGAATCTGATTCCGCTATGGATCTCAGGCGATATGATTATCCCTCGGCTAAGGTGTCGATAGAGTTATGTGACGACCGGAATTTCGAAGAATCCGTAATTGCCCAATATGGTGATGCGGAACATCCAATTACACAGGTTCAATTGGAAACAAAATTCTTAAATCTCGCCACGGAAGTGATAGGTCGAGACCGTGCGGAATCGGTGTTAGAAATGGTTCAGTGCCTGGAAATAGTGACTGATATAACTGAATTGACTGGGTTATTGATCGGGAGTTGATCAGGGTATTTGGGGCTTCAAATACCCTCAATCAAGTGTTTTAGTCTTTCAAATAAGGGTACATGGCTAGGGGAGTCGCGGCGAGGAGCCCTGCATCTACTGGTAGTGTAGTTCCAGATATCCATCTCGCCTCATCCGACGCTAAAAACAATGCTGCCCAGGCGACATCCCACGGTTCTCCATCTGTGCCTAGTGGGCCTGCTTTGCGGCGTAGCGTGAGCATTTCTTCAGAACTGTGTCTCGCAACCATAGGACTACGTATGTGTCCTGGGGCGATGCAGTTGACTCGTATATTGTCTCGGCCGTAATGGACAGCCATGGAATTGCTTAAGCCGATAATTCCCCCTTTAGAGGCTGCATAGGGATGACTTGGTCGGCCGCTGCCGGCTCTCATCCCGACTATGGATGACAGGTTAACAATCGACCCACCTCCGTCGTCGATCATCTTTGGGATAGCGTATTTACTGGTTAACATTACGCTTTTCAGGTTAACGTCAATTACGGTGTCCCAAAATTCTTCCTCTACGTCTGTTACAGATCCGGGTCCGCTGATCCCCACGTTATTAATCAGCACATTAATCTTTCCATATTCACTTGTGGCTTTGTTGACCATCTTCTGACAGTCAGAGCTGTTAGTAACGTCTCCAACAAATAATGAAGCTTCACCGCCCTCTTCTCTTATAGTAGCGAGGGTTGCCTCCCCGTTTTTTTGGTCTCTGTCAACTAGTACAACGGATGCGCCATGTCGTGCGAAGAGAATGGAAATAGCCTGGCCTATTCCAACAAAATCCCCGCTGCCGGTAGCCCCAGCTCCTGTAATAATGGCGACCTTTCCTTCTAGTCGTGATGATTGTACGGCCATATATCCTCCTTCCGGATCGTTTGAGATTATATGTTCTAGGAAATTATGCGGCTGTTAGGTTGGTAGCGGTAGTTCGCTTATATCTCCAGGTAATTGGAGATCCACTGCATTAGCATTGAACGCCAGCATTGTGTAAAACCCCAACAATGTTGTCAATTCAACTAATCCTCTTCTTCCGAGTAAATTTAGTAGGGTGTTAAACGTTTCGGTGGTAACACTTTTATAATTTAACAATTCGTTTGAATAAGCTATGACTATGGCTTCGTCGGATGGAACTGGTGGTAGTGTTTGCTTATCTCTAATAGCATCTAGCAACATGCCGCTCAGACCTTCTGCTCGACCGTACTCGAAATGGGCATGCCATATGTACGGACAATTCATAGCTCTTGCTGTAAGTAACATGCCCAGTTCACGCAATTTTTGAGGAACCGTGGATTCGTTTCTCACGTAGTTGAACAGTGGTCTAGCTCGTTTGGCCATTTCAGGACTGTTTTTTAGGATAGACATCGGCCCAGTGCCTATACCGCCGGGCTCTGCTGCTACTTCATCAAAAACCTTTTTCAGGGAATCTGGAATATCTTCTCGAGTGACAGCTGGTATACGAGCCATAATAACCTCTTTAAATAGGCGTTTATCCGGTCTTGTATGAAGGGTGTTTGCAGTTATAGGTATGTAATGTTGTCAAGGGAGTGTAGGTTGAGGACAAGTTGGTGTCAATTATGGGTCTCGCCCACAATGGGTGTTTGGGGGTGTGGCAGGAGATGGTTAACATTGTATTTGGATACCCTTTGTTTTTGATTCGTAGATCAACTTCCCTAAATAGGGGTAGTCTTCTCAGGTGCCCGGTCACCTTTTATGTAACTGATTGCCATACCAAGGAGCATTAGGAATCCGAGAAATCCGAAAGCCCAACGAAGACCAGATATGAATGCATCTGACACATCTGGAGAAACGGCCTGAAGACTTGGTTCTACCCCCTGTATTCCCATGACTATCACAACAATGGTGGTAGCAACGGCTATGCTGACTATGTTCGCTGAGTTACGCATTAAATTGGTCAGCGCCGCGATGACACCATATCGAGTGCGGTCAACTGCGCTAATGATAGAGCTGGTATTCGGCGAATGGAATAGACCTGTACCGGCGCTTTGCATCATTAACATGACTACTATCCATAAAACTGGGAAATCAGTGGACAGGCATGTTGCTAATATGAATGCTGAGCAAGTAGATAATCCCAACCCTGCTATGGTGAATTTCCGCCATCCAAATTTATCAGATAGGCGGCCGCTGATCGGTCCGAGTACAACCATACATAAGGCTGGAGGTATCATTAATAACCCCATATCTCTAGGGCTCCAGCCAAGAATAGATTGTAAATAGAAAGGCATCATAAAACGAGTGGCCGAAGTGCCAAGAAACGAAATCCAACCGGCGGTTATCCCAAGTCCTACCAATTTCGTTTTGAATAATCGGATATCTAACATGGGCGCATCTGACCTTAATTCCCACCAGATGAATAAAGAAAGCGAGCCTAAAAACAAAATTGATCCGAATATGACTGAGGAAGAGTACCAACCTAATTGGTGGCCGTTCCCTACCAATATCAAAAACAAAAAAAGTGATATGCCCGACAATACAGCGCCTGCCCAATCAAAAGAGAATTTCTCTTGGCTTTTTACAGTGATACCTAAGTTTGTACCTTTCAGAATGATTATTGTGGCGATTATTGCTAGCAGACCTGCGGGTATGTTGATCCAAAAGATAGATTTCCAACCCCATAAGCTGACCAACACTCCACCCAGCGCCGGTCCAATAATAGAACCCAACCCGACGACACTCAAATTAGATCCTAAAGCTTTTCCGCGTTCTTCTTCTGTGAAAGCAGATAGAATCATTGCTACTGCATTTCCCTGGAGCATAGCAGAGCCAATTCCCTGTCCCAATTTGGCGATCAGGAGCGTTGGAAAACTTGACCACCAAGGAGACCCTGCGACAGCAGCTGATAGTATGAAAATTGAGAATCCAACCAAATAAATTTTTCTTCGCCCTATCTGGTCACCTAATCTCCCCATCGGAAGTAATAACACCGCTATTGCCAGGGTTTCGGCTATAATTACCCACTGCACGGTAGGTAAATCCGTATTAAAATATTCTGCGATGGACGGCAGAGCTACTAATACACTGCCGTGCCCTAGGACTGATATAAAAGTTCCAACAGCAATTGCTCCAAATGCCCACCATTTGAAATTAGGAGTAGTCTCCTTTGTTGATGTAATGGGATCTGGAGTATGCATTAGCCTCTATTCTAGGATTTTGATTTTTTTGAATACTATATAGAAGGAGGCTGAAATTGTAATACCTGCAATACCGATAGTAGTGATGGCAAATACTACCGAGGTGAAGCTTACGAACCAACCTACAGCTAAACTTGAAAATACTACTAATCCCCTCCCAATGCCTTGCAAACTGGTGATTCGTGATCTGAGTTCATCAGGTACGAGGGTTTGTATTAACGTACCATTGGTGGTTCTGAATGCAGCCTGAAAAAATGCCATAGCTGCAATAACTATGAAAGCCACCGGTACCCATGGTGACCAGGCAAATAAAATCACAGTTATGGAACTAAATATGACAGATCCAAGGGCTACTTTGCCTTTCTTGAAAATGAAACCAAAAGAAGAGATCACTATGGCAGCTATCAATCCTCCCAAACCGGTGATAGCCAGTAAATATCCCCCAACATCGGGCCCGGCTTTCAACACTTCCACGGTGAATATTGGAAACATGAACCACACGGGATGGAGCAGGACATTAGGAACCAAAGCCAGGATCATGAGGTGAAGGATAACCCTTTCTCCTTTCCAGATGTAAACAATCCCTTCCTTGAGGTCGGCTAAGAAAGATTTTCGCTGGGATTCTTTTCGAGGTTGGTAATATGGAGTTCGCATTGGCAGAAATGCCAGAACCATTCCCAGGTAGAGGAATCCTTCAACCATGAAATTCCAGAAAAACCCTAATGAGGCTATTAAAATACCGCCGAAGAACGGACCGATTAAGCGAGTCCCTGTTATGGTAAGCACGTTGGTCGCGAAGGCGTTCCCTATTGCTTCCTTCGGAACTGTATTGGCGACGAGTGCCTGACGTAGGGGTTGTATCAATGACCTACAAACTCCTGAAATTAATACATAGCCATATGCATGCCATACCTCGATCCATTCCATAAGGATCAAGAAGGCGAAGATAAAGGCCATACAGGTCATGAAAAGTTGGAGACTCATCACCAGCTTACGGCGATCTAGGCGATCACCAAGAACACCTCCCCATGGACTCACGAAAAGGGACGGAAGAGTATTTATGGCTCCTACAGTGATTACCAGTAAAGCTGAAGACGTTGTTCCTTGGGTTAAATGTTGAACCAACCATCCTACCGAGAGTAGTTGCAGCCATTGAGCGCCATTTGCGAAAAAGTTTCCGATCCACAAGAACCTGTAATTTGGATAGTAAATCCAGGAATCGAACGTGTGCAGTCTGGGAAGTTTGGAAAAGATAGTCAAATTGTAAGGGTATAACTCCTTTGATAGACATTTGAATCGTCTAGTATACGTCTTATCTGTAACGAATCAAATTTATATGTTGCCCGCGTTTAGGAACGAAAAGGCGATTACATTGACGTTTTCGGTTCTAAGATATTATCTTAATTTAGATACGCGGGTATTTGGAGTATAGTCTTGATTTAATTTCAATCTTTCTTTGAAATTAAATCGGCTTACTGATGAATAGCTGCAGATTAATCATCTATGGTAATCCAACAGGAGGATGTATGACTCAAAACGAGGATAATCAAATTAGTCAGCATATTGGTAATACTATTCTGGTTGTAATGATGGACGTGGAGTCTGGACACGAAGCAGAGTTTGACCGTTGGTACAATGAAGAACATCTCCCTGAACGACTAGAGATACCCGGGTACGTAAGTGCTAGGAGATTCAAGCTTGAGGAAGGAAATGGTGTGCTTAAATATCTTTGCATATGGGAATTGCAAGATGAGAGTCCCTTGGAAAGCGACCAATATAAAATGCAGAGGGCCCGTCCGAGTAAGATCAGGGATGAGGCTAACAAGTATATTACCCAACGGGCGAGAGGCCTCTATAAACAGATTTATCCATTGGAAGGAGCTTTCGAGGACCATACCGGGTCTTACCCTGAACCAGTTGCGGGGTGATTGTATTAACCTGTTAATTCATATCTTGGTAAGTTTGAAGATCTCTTTGAGATCTTCAACGTCTTCCAAGTGCCATAGTTGATGTAGTAGTTTATCTGTCTGATCCGGTGATAAGAGGTTTTTTGCCAGGGATCTAAATTTATCTTCGACTTCTACATCGGTCATTGGGTTGAGGTAATGCCCTTTATGGTAAGGGACTTCTGAAGAAAAGGTTTGCCCATCGTTAGTCATGACCTCAAGATTACACAGCATCGCTTCCGGCGCCCTTCGGTCGGCTTCGTCTGAGGCTTCAACCTTTACTTTCCCGGTTAGCTCTAACAGTTGAGGGTTTTTGATGTAGTTGTCATCGAAATGATCCTGGGTAACTGTCCCGTAGGTTAGGGCCACCGCAGTGGTATATGGCATACTGTGGTCGGCGGTTTCCCTTGTTTCAGGTTTCCATTTTTCTGGATCTCCGGCCATGATATCTATAGCCTTTTGCATGGTCTTGATAGTTACTTGAGTAATGCTACTGGCGTCTGGTATTTGTTCTCGGACTTCTAGTGCCGCCTGAACTACAGTTTGCGAATATTGTCCTAAAGGAAATTGTTTAATACTGCATTCAGCGATCTTGTATGGGTTATTCCCACCCCCGAATGCCGTAAGTTCATAAACCTCTTGGGATACGGCTTTGAAAAATCCGCTTTCCCCTTCAAATATTGGAGTAGGACCAGTAAGTCCTCGTTCAGCCAACATGGTAGCGAATACAGCATTCCTACTCGCGTTGGCGTAAGCACAGCCTTTCCAATGGGATAAGTTGCCCAGTCTAGTCTGCCCCAGTGCGATATTAGGAGCTACGCCCAAATTTACGGCTTGTACGGTTTGCTCATTGTTAAGCCCCATTGATCTAGCTGAACCTAGTACACTGGCTATACAACCATTGGTTACGTGATCAAAGCCTATATATTTGAGGGTGGCAGCGTCCCCTAATCTACAAAACGTCTCATATGCTACTACAGTAGCAGTGATAGCTCTTTTACCTCCTTTCCCAGATTTCTCAGTTGATGATAAAACTGCTGCAATACTGTCGCTGGGATGGCCAGATTCTTTGCTTGTGTATCCGTCGTTATAGTCCAGGTATCGAATCATTACTCCGTTTGCAAATGTGGCCAGGTCGGGGCTGCTAGTTAAACCGTTACCAATAACGCTTGCAGGATTAGAACTAGTCACAGTTTGAGCAATATCTCGAGCGATCTTGCTAGGTTCACTTGAATACCCTCCTAAAGCACAGCCAATTGTGTCTATTATCATTCGCTTGGTTAAATGGATTACATCGTCCGGCAAATCAGAGTAGTGGAGGTCTGTTGAGAATTTACTTAATTGTTCTGCTACATTAGACATTGGGAGACCTCCATTATTTTGTAAATTTATGTATTGGGGAAGGTATATCTTGAATCGAAAGCAGTCGATTGATTCTAAGAAATATGAGTTGGTTAAGACTGGACTCGATTAAATGTCAGTGTTTAGTTCTTCTAACGGTGTGTATAGTTGTCGACTAAATTCAGAAAATTTTTCAGCAGGTCATGGCCTACCGGTGTGAGGATTGATTCTGGGTGGAATTGGACTCCCTCGACCGGGTATTGTTTGTGCCGTAATCCCATGATTATCCCCTCGTCTGTCCATGCGGTAATTTCAAGGCAATCCGGTATAGAGTCTTCGTATACTGCCAATGAGTGATAACGGATTGCCTCAAATGGATTTGGGAGTCCTGCTAATATACCTGCACCGTTGTGATTGACCATTGAGGTTTTACCATGCCTAATTTCGTTGGCGCGGTCTACTGTTGCCCCGTAGACATCTCCAATACACTGGTGCCCGAGACAAACTCCCAATATCGGCAAATGAGATCCAAACGATTTTATTACTTGATTTGAAATTCCAGCTTCCCTTGGTGTACATGGGCCAGGTGAAATTATGATTCCGTCCGGAGACATCGAAGCAATCTCTTCAAGAGTGGTCTTATCGTTTCTTATTGTTACAACATCTGCTCCTAATTCAGATAAATATTGATATAAGTTATAAGTAAAACTGTCATAATTATCGATCATTAACAGCATTAGAGAAGCTCCACAAATTCTAGCCAGTTACCATCGGGGTCTTGGGCGTACATGACTTTTCGGATTAATGTGCCGTTTTCGTCTCTGTGCTCGGCTGGTTGATTTATCGGCCTGAGCCCTTGAGCTGATTTATCACTGTAAAATCTATCAATGTCTTCTACGTAAAAAGCTATGTGAGCGGCCCCAAGATCATTGCGATTAATTCTGATTTCGTTACTCTCTGGAGATAGGTATTGAATTAATTCTAACTGGTGCCCTTCTCCTAAGGTTACGAACGCACCTTTGATATGTGCACCTTTGAATCCTAGGACCTGGTCGATAAACGCTCCATGACGCTCAGTCCGTGTCTCTAATTGAAAACCCAGTACATTAGTATAGAAATCAATCGCCTTTTCTATATCTCGAACAATAAAGCCACTATGAAAAAATGATTTCAACATAGCCTGCTTTCTCCTTATCTCACGTTGAATTTAATGTGGTTATTCCAATCCTTCTGCCAGATCAATTGCCCGTAGCAAAGCTCCAGACTTGTGCCGGGTTTCCATGTATTCATCTTCAGCTATGCTGTCTGCGACTACACCACCTCCAGCTTGAATATACATGACCCCATCTTTATATATCCCTGTTCTTAAGACTAACGCAGTGTCCATATTGCCGGAGAAACTGAAATATCCAACCGCCCCTCCATAAGGTCCGCGTTTCTCGGCCTCGACTTCTGCGATTATTTCCATGGCTCGTATCTTAGGAGCTCCTGAGACAGTACCCGCTGGGAAGCAGGATCTCAAAGCATCGTACACTGTGAGATCTGGTTTCAATTTTCCTTCGACATGTGATACTAAATGCATTACGTGAGAGAAACGTTCTATTTCCATTAGCTGTGTCACTCTAACAGTACCTGGTACGCTAACCTTACCTATATCATTGCGGCCTAGATCCACTAGCATTATGTGCTCAGCTCGTTGCTTTTCACTATTTCTTAGTTCGTCGGCCAAGGCTACTTCTTCTTCAGGGGTTTGCCCACGAGGCCTGGTGCCGGCGATTGGATGTGTAGCCACTATCCCATCTTGGACTTGAGCGACTGTCTCTATCGCAGCGCCAACTATTTGGAAATTATCCAAGTTTAGATAATACATGTAAGGTGATGGATTAACGCTGCGTAGGGACCTGTAAATTTGGAATGGATGGACAGTTGTCTTACGGGAGTAACGCTGGGAATTAACCACTTGTATGACGTCGCCTGCGTAAATGTACTCAACACATTTTCCCACTGCTTCGTGATACCTTTCCCTTGTAAAATTAGACTCTACTTCTGACGACGTCGTTTCTTGAGCCGGTGGTTTAATGAGTTCATCTGGTAACACTAATGGTCTAGACAGCCGTTCGGCCAGCTCATCTATCTTTGAAACGGCGTTATTGTATTCTGCTTCTAAATCCCCGTTGATACGAACGTGACTAACAATCTTGATATCGTGTCGTATATGGTCGAAAATTAGGAGAGTGTCAGAGAACATGAAGACGGATTCGGGTAACCCCTGAGGGTCATCCGGCATGATTGGTACTCGGGGCTCGAAATAGTGAATCGTGTCGTATGCAAGGTATCCAACTCCACCACCGTGGAATCTAGGTAGGCCAGGTACGGGAATCAGCTTATGTCGGTTCATTTCCTCTTGTACTAAAGTTAACGGGTCGACTTCACCATTGTCTTCGCCTGGCCCAGTTTTTAAAACTCTATAGGGTTCAGTTCCTATGAAGCTGTATCTCCCTATATTTTCACCACCAGTTACGCTCTCCAGGAGAAATGAATATGGCGGCTTCGCGACTTTCAAGTAGGCTGAAACAGGAGTCTCGAGGTCAGCATTAATCGACCTATATATAGGGATGAGGCTTCCTTCTCCTGCATGAGATTTTATTTCCTCTAGCGATGGATGATACAAATCTTAAACGCCTCGGTGTTTTATCGTTGTAGCCTGTAAATAAAAAAACCGTCCCCAAGGGACGGGTTAATACCGTGTTGCCACCCTAATTTTAACCAACTCAAGCTGGTTATATCTCAACCGATTAATCAAAGGAGCGGGGCTCCTTTGGATTTTATCGTGGGTTAATAACGGTTCCCATCCGTCTTGGCCTACTAACGTCCTAAAGACAGGATGCGGTTTCAGCTAGCAGCTCTGGGGTCCATTCGTTCCTCTGCGCCTGGTGCCGGCTTCCACCTTCCCCGGCTCTCTGGCCCTCGCTTCAGGACTACTAATCCCCTTCAACGCATTTTTTAGTATTTGATTTGCGCTCGAGTATAAAGTTCACCTGAGAAAAGTGTCAAGGCGGTGCGTAGGGTAGCGGACAATTATTTCATGTTTTTATAACAGAAATTTTATCTACTTGATTCATCAAAATAGGGATATCTTAAGGTATCAATAATATTTTTCCTGTGGTTTCTCTCCCTTCGAGTTGTCTGTGCGCTTCTGCGGCTTCTGATAACTTCAAGGTTAATCCCACTCGTATCCTTAATTCTCCTGATGAAACCCACTCAATTACTTCGTTCGCTCTGTACAGTAGTTCTTCTCTTGTACTAGTGTAGTCTCCCAAACTTGGTCGAGTTAAAAATTTAGATCCGGTCCTGAGTGTATTGGTATCTAATTCCTGTACGGAACCGCTTGCTTGACCATATAAAACCATGTAGCCTCGTGGTCTTAGGCATGAGATTCCTTTGTTAAAAGTCGTTCTTCCTACGGCATCAAACACCATTTTCAATCCGTCCCCGTGGGTCATCCTTTCAATCTCTTTTTCAAAATCATTGCTGGTGTATATGATTACCGAATCCGCTCCGGCTTCCATGGCTAATTGGGCCTTGTCATCCGTAGATACAGTAGAGAAAATTTTGCATCCGATACGTCTCAACATTTGAATTAACAAAAGCCCGACACCTCCTGCTCCTGCATGAACAAGCACAGGATCTCCAGAGGATAATGGTGTTATGCCAAAGGTCAGGAAATGGGCGGTCATCGCCTGAAGCATAGTTGCTGCTCCATCTGAAAACTCCATAGATGCAGGTAATGGAATTAAAAGCCAAGAGGGTATTACCGCGAGTTCCGCATAAGAGCCTGTATGCATGGCGTAAGCCACCCGATCCCCAACAGAGACTTCAGTAACATTCTCGCCTATGGCTTTGACGACTCCTGCTGCTTCTCTGCCGGGTGTCCAGGGTAAACTTGGGGGCGGGTTTGTTCCCTTCCTACTTGAGACATCTGTGTAATTGACACCAATGGCTTCAATTGCAACCAGAGCTTCACCGGGCCCCGGATACGGATCAGGCACCTCGCCGTATTTAAGAACTTCGGGACCTCCTATTTCATGGGCTTGTACTACTTTCATTCGGATGCTCCTAGAATTATTGATATTGGATTAAATTACGGCTTATTGAGGACTAGATTTGCTATTTAAAAAAGTCGAGTCTGTTAGATTTATCCGCCTAACACGGAGGCCATACCCGTGATATTGGCTATATTTTCTAGTCCCCTAAAGCTGTCGATAGCTTCTTCGATGTGATCAGGTGGTAGAATATAGCGACTGCAATAGAGAAATTTCGCATCTAATTCCTCATCATCTAAAGGCAATTGAGGTTGTCCACGGGCGAATTCAGTGGTCTGATAAATCTCCTGCCCATTCTCCAGTTCTATAGATATCGTTGAAGGATATGGAGCTAATGAGCTAGGCTCCTCTGTGGCTTCGACGGAGATACGATCCATAAATAGGCGCACTTCCGAATCTTCCAAAGCTGAATCGGAGAAAAAGTCGATTAGTGGATGTCCGTGTAAGAGCGCTATTGCTGTTATGTAGCCGGTTGATGATCGGGCTTCCCATGCACTTACAGGGCTGGGATAAGCCATTTTGGTCATTGCATCTTGGGTTATTGATACATGCACTTTCTTTATTTGGGCGGCCTCTATCCGGTGAAGTTGAACAATTTGTAGGGCGGCATCTATGACGGAATGGCTGGCAGAATTGCATGGGTATAATTTCAATGTGACTCCGGGCTTATTAATATGACAAGCGCTATTTAAATAATTATTTAACAATTCTGTTTCCGATACGTCTGTGTCAAAATTAATAATCTGATCTAACGAAATAGGAGTGTTTTTATTCTCCGATAATCCTAATTGCGCTAATCTGCTCGATATAACTCCCTGCATGGCTATTTGGCCGCTTATTAACGCAGAAGCAGTTCGTGTTGGGTTGCAATTCATACCATAAATATAATCAGCCGATATGGTCATCGCATGTTCTAGTTGGTTTGAATCTAATCCAAGAAGTATTCCGGCCGCTACTGTGGATCCAATTACTTGCGGCATTATATTTGTATTTGGTAGCAACGGACTTCCGCTTTTGGGCTTTAGATCAGTTGTTAAGGCTGATAATTTCGACGTTACGTTACAGCCATGTACGAATGCTCTTATTACATCTTGACCGGTTGATCCGCCCATTTCACCTAGGGCCATTACAATAGGGAATACGGTGCAGCTTGGATGTATACCTAAGGGAATGATTTCGTCATCAAAATCTAATAGTCTCACCATAAGTCCATTAGCCAAAGAGGCGTATGCGGGTGAGCTACGCAATCCCTGTCCGATGATAGTACACTTCCCATTTCCTCCCATTTCTTGCACGAATTTTGTTATTACTTGCCCATCGGACTGGGCAGCTGCAGCTAGCGATACTGCGGCCGAATTTAGCATCATTTTCTTGGCAGTATCGACGACTTCGGTCGTTAAAGATTCGAAATCCCCTGTGTCCGTTATATGTTGTGCTATTAACTGGGTAATGGCCATTGCCTATCTCTCCCGTATGAGACTGAGACTAACCACNTATACGTATGCAGAATACTAGGCCGTGATTGTTCTCGCAACGTGNAATTTCACACATGATAGTGTTTTTGAGTTATTATTGNTTTAATTACTAAGACAGGCGATTACTCTAAATCCAAGGGGAGTTATGTTATGGGCTACGAATTCATAAAGACCGATCGAGACGATCGAGTAGGTATTATTACGCTGAACCGACCAGAAGTTCTTAACGCATTGAGTGTAGGTTTGACCCGTGAACTAGATGATGCTATTACTGAAATTGAAGGTGATGATAGTTTTGGTGCTATTGTAATAACGGGGGCAGGAGAACGGGCATTTTCCGCNGGTGCTGACATACATGAAAACCGNGAGCTTGANCCGGCTGAAAGAGAGAAAATTACTGAAGAAAGATCAGAGTATTCATGGCATTTGACCACTGCAACTAAGCCGGTTATAGGCGCTATAAACGGGCTTTGCTATGGTGGCGGAACAGTTATGGCTACTTCTCTGGATTTCTTAATTGGGTGTGAAAAAAGNAGTTTTCGTTTCTTGGCCGTAAACTATGGCCAAATGAATGCAACTTGGAGTCTGCCGATGTTGGTAGGGATAAACCGGGCTAAGGAACTGCTTTATAGTGGGAGAGAAGTATTTGCAGATGAGGCTTACCATATAGGATTAATTAACCATCTGGTCCCGAATGATCAACTGATNGAGAAATCTATAGAAGTTGCTGCCGGGATAGCTAAGAACCGTATAGAGGGCGTCGCTAACATAAAGCAAATCCTGAGAGAACATAGTGGTTTATCTTTTGAAGAACAATATAAAAATGAGATAGATTCAAGGAAAGGNAGGTTTAAGGGGCTTTCAGTTCAGGACGGGTTCAAAGACTTTTTAGACAGGAAGGGTCGAAAGCCTCGAGTTTAATGACGTACAGGGAAACGTTAGATCAAAATCCTCTGGTGCAAAGACTGGAGGATTTTTTGTTAAGGCAGGTTTCAAACTTCAGNATAATGGTGTCTTAGTGTACTCTGTCCAATAACANGACTCATCTATTAGGCTGGAATCTTATGGANCAATATCNAGCGCACCAATCGCCGCTGTTATCGATTAGATCGGNTCAACCCGATGTTATAGCCCCAGATGGTTCTGAAATTCGTTTGCTAATAAATGACCAACACTCGGCGGTTACCGCAAGCATGGTTGAAGTAACTCTTCTCGCAGGTCAGACATCGAAACCAGTATGGCATAGAAATGTTGAGGAAATATGGTACGTTCTTGATGGCAGAGGGCAAGTCTGGCGTTGTGGGCCAGATGAAGACCCTGAGTCTGTTTTCGGAGTTCACGTCAGTAAGGGAGACAGTTTTGTAATCCCAGTGCTCTGGCGTTTTCAGTTTAGCGCATATGAATCAGAGAATTTNGTAATTTTATGTTTTACCACCCCGCCTTGGCCGGGGGAAGATGAGGCCCAACCTTCGGATTTTGGAGGCCTAGGCCCTCCAAACATATGAATGCTAATAGTGACTGTATTGAATCGAGTTCAAAACGGGTCTATTATTGGAGACTGGGACTCGGGCAAGACTGATTATCTGANATATTTGCACTCGTTACGNNCTGGATACGATTCTTGTGACCCGTGACGATATCATCGAGTAAGAGAGCTATATTTAGATATCTAATCGCTTTTGAGATGTCCCCAAATAGGCGTGTATAAATATATTCTGTAATGGTAAGAGGAGAGACATGTTAGCTGGTGTAACAAGGCTGAGACATATTAATCACATTACATATAATGTTAAAGACAAAGATGCCGCTTTGAAATGGTACCAGGAAGTGCTAGGGTTAAAGCAAATCCCCAAAATGGTTAACGGTGATCATCTCTATTGGCTTCAACTGCCGAGTGGGGCTATGGTCCACATTATAGAAAACACGGAAGCACCATCCGCCCCATCTCATCATACAGCTTTTGAAGTTGATGAAATTGATGCTGCTCACAAAGAGTTAGGTGATATGGGCGTAGAGTGCACCGAGATACAAACTCGAAATGATGGGCAACGTGCTTTTTATCTAAATGATCCGGATGGGAACAGGATCGAAATTTGCACCAAATCAGGATTTGGCGTCTTAGTGTAACTTGCGCTAGATTGATAATAATGCTGATTGGCCATAAAGGTTATCCTCAGTATTACTACCGGCAGGATAACCTTTATGGCCAAGTCGTTTGTCAACTAGATTTTTATATGGCCGGATTTAAATAAACTTGGTAATGGTACCGTCCGTATAAAGAATGTTAATCGTGTTCAAAATGTCTCCTTCCAGCCTTTGTGACTCTATATTTTCGAACTTGTTTCGAAGATTGTTCCAAATAGTATCCAGCGAAGACTTAGTCAACATTAGAGACACTAATTCCGAAACAAGCCGGCTACATTCGGTTCCCTCAGGCCTATCAGGAGTTATTAACACATAGCCCCATCGAAACTCCCCGTCCCCGAGTACCGGTTTTACTTCTATTTTGGTACCTGCAATTAAAATAGGAGTCAGTTGTGATATTGAGGGTGATGAAATATTCATCGCAGATAACAACGAATCAGCCTCCAATTTACGTGAGGAACGAATCTCGGATACTTCATTAATTTCTTTCAGGAGCTCCTCAGAGAGCTGCCCTCGTTCCATTACAGCTCTTTCATAGCCCCGAGGAGGTTGGCCAGCCACTGCGTGTATAAATGACTTCCGTGAATCGTAGCTAGTGTCCACTCCCAGTAATCGACGGGCCTCCCAAAAATAAGAGTCTACTGTCCTGTTACTGGAGTAGAATAACTTGGCCAACTCCCTGAAATGTTGGTATTCCTGAGAGTANAGGTTGGTGTAAACTCGTCGCGACTCTTTCTCCAGATCTTTATCTTTCATGGCCGTGGTTATATGTGCTGCTGCAAGTATCCCCGACATGAATGCGAGGTGGACTCCAGATGAAAACAAAGGATCAATGAAACAAGCCGCGTCTCCTACTAGAATGTAGTTATCGCCTGCCATGGGATTATTAGTGTAAGACCAGTCTTTGATCACTAATGGCTTTGAGACTAATTCTGCGTCTTTGAGCATCTTCGCGGTGTATTTCGATTGATTTATGTTCTGCAGCAGAAAATCTTTTATTCCAATCTGCGATATTTGCGTTTGGCCGTAGGTGCTGTCGACTACCGCACCTACGCTTGCCACACCTGTATGTAGGGGTATGTTCCAAATCCAACCATTTGTAGTGGATTCGATAAAAATGTTGGTTTGATCAGGGTCTGGCAATGTAGACCCACCTTTGAAATATCCATATACTGCCAAGTTTTGAAAAAATTGATCCCATTCCCGTAGATCCAGTTGCCGAGCCAGNAGGCAATTGGACCCGCTGGCGTCGACTATAAAATCGGCATCAATAGATCCTTTTTTATCAACTTCATGNATATAGTTGACGGTTACCGATCCAGTATCTAGGAAGTCAACAGATGTTACTTGATGACTTTCTCGTACATCTACACCATTTTTCCTGCTATTTTCCAATAATATATTGTCAAAAGTGGGCCGCCAAACTTGAAAAGCATGCGGATATTGATGGTTTGTTTCTGAGAAATACCAACTCCAGGGGTCGGGCTGGCTGCCCCATAGCATGGTCGCACCATATTTGGGCAAAAAACCGGATTGCTCAACTTCAGTAATAACTCCCAGTTCCTTCAAAACAGGCATGCTGGCTGGGAGTAATGATTCGCCAACATGATCCCTTGGGAATTTGGCTCTTTCGAGCAGAATTACGCTTAATCCCTTACGGGCTAACATTGTCGCTACGGTAGTTCCTGCCGGCCCGCCACCTACGACGACTATTAGGGCACTGGTTCTATATGATCCAGAATTATTAGTTAACAATTAATAATCCCATTCTTTACTTAGTTGAGTTAAAAAGGGCACGTTTTTTCGTGCCCTTTTTAGGTAATTACGTGTTAACCAAATATCAGCTATTTTGTTCCCACAGCGCTTCCAGAACACTGCCAGGGTTCATGGGAAGTGTATCCATCCGGACCCCGACAGCATCATGAATGGCATTTGCAATTGCTGCCATGGGAGGAACCAGGGAAACTTCTCCTACACCTCTCACCCCTAGTGGATGACCGGGATTTGCCACTTCCACAATGACCGTGTCTATCATCGGCAGATCAAGGCTAGTTGGCATTCGATAGTCCAAGAAGCTGGAATTCATCATTTGACCTTGGTCACTTAGGAAATATTCTTCGTTTAAAGCCCATCCGATTCCTTGTACGGCGCCTCCCTGTATTTGTCCTTCAACATAACTTGGATGGATAGCTTTTCCACAGTCTTGGATAGCTGTGAATCGTAGAATTTCTACTTTGCCTGTATCCGGGTCAACCTCTACATCGACGATGTGAAGTCCAAATGCGTTTCCTACTCCGCCGGGATTCGCTGTTCCTCTTCCAACTATTGGACCACCTGTCCCGTTAAGCCTTCGGGATAACTGGTCGAAAGTTAGCCGGAGTTCAGGATCTGATTTATGTGAAAGAACTCCGTCTTTATATTCAGTGTCTTCTACAGCGCAGTCCCAGATCTTTGCTGCTCTCTCTAGCATTTGAGCCCGCACATCTTCTGCAGCTTGATAAACTGCTGTCCCCATCTTAAAGGTTACTCCGCTTCCTCCAGCTCCCGAACTGTATCCTATGGAATCGGTGTCTGCTATGGAAGGTTTAACTTTTTCTGCAGGTATCCCTAGAACCTCAGCTACGTGCATTGCCATTGCTGCTCTACTACCACCTATATCAGGTGATCCTTCGACTAAGCTCACATTACCATCTGGCATCACGCTGACTACTGCACTTGCCGGTCCAGATCCATTGAACCAGGCTCCTGCCGCTACGCCTCTGCCTCTATTAGGGCCTTCTAGGGGGGTTAGCCAGTGAGCGTGTTGTTGTGCGGCCTGTAAAATTTCGACAAATCCGATCTTCCGATAAACTGGTCCGGTGGCTTGCCTGCTACCCTCTTTAACCGCATTTAATTGTCTCAGTTCAACAGGGTCTATCCCTAATTTGCGGGCTAATTCGTCGATAGCTTGTTCAGCAGCGAATGATGCGGAAGGAGAACCGGGGGCTCGATAAGCGGAAGATTTCTGAACGTTGGTTACCACATCGTATCCTTCGATGAAGGCGTTACTTACTTCATACGGAGCAAACATGGTGCGGCATCCCGATGGTACTGGCGATCCTGGGAATGCACCTGCCTCATAAACTAGAGTGGCTTGAACTGCTGTAAATTTACCGGCATTGGTAGCACCAATTTTGGTTTTTATATGTGTTCCGCAGGTGGGCCCCGTACCCACAAATACTTCCGTGCGGCTCATTGCTATTTTGACGGGTTTCCCAGTCTTACGAGATAGTATGGCGACTACTGGCTCTAAATAGCAGCCACCCTGTCCTTTGCCTCCAAATCCCCCACCTATCTCCATAGGTATGACTTTAACTTGAGAGACCGAAACCCCAATTATCTTAGCGGTGTGATCCCTGAGAGCGAAGTGTCCCTGGCTACTAGCCCATATAGTTACGGTGTCATTTGTGTTCCATTGGGCAGTGGCGGAATGGGGTTCAATGTAACCCTGATGAACAGGTTTTGTGTGGTATTCGCGCTCAACTATTAAATCGGCCTCTTTGAATCCTTGTTCTGGATCTCCGAGTTTGAATTCAAAATGGTTGGCTATATTTGAGTTGTCCCCAACGGCCCCTGAACTATACCCACCGGGACGGAGGGCGGGGCTATCAAGGGATAACAGCCTTTCGTGTACTAGAGGTGCTCCCTCTTTCATTGCTGAGTCAGCATCCAATACAGGAGTTAATATCTCGTATTCAATATCAATCAATTCCAGGGCTTGTTCAGCCAGGGCTGGGCTAGTGGCTGCTACCGCAGCTATGGCATGCCCTAGATAAAGTGCTTTTTCCCTTGCCAAGACATTCCTACTGTAAAAGCCATAATTGACGTTGGCACCCTCTTCTAAATCTGCGACTTCCGCGGACATCTCTGGGAGGTCCATACCTGTGACTACTGCTTCTACACCTTGTAACGCTAGAGCTCGGGTGGCGTCAATTGTTTTTATTCTGGCATGGGCATAGGGACTGCGAAGAATCTTTCCGTGTAACATGCCCGGCAAATGAATGTCTGCGGCGTATCGGGCTCTGCCCATCACCTTATCAGCTCCATCGTGCCGGATAGGTCGTGTTCCAACTACATTGTATTCTTCGGTTGAGAGCACTTGGTTTGGTTTGTAGTCCAGCATTAAAGCCTCCCTGAACAATGTTTGTATAATATCTAAAAGAATTTACTTATGAGTATTAATTTACCACAAAAAGGATAGCGACACGTAGTTAATCACATAGGGAACGCCTTCAAATTGGTACTCTGTGCTTGACATGAAATTTAGTAAGTCCTACTCTTCAATTGAATGCTGATTCAATTTAATCGGAGTGCAAACCATGCTTGATTCCAATAAAGGGACGGTAGTCTTATTGAATCCCACGGCTCCACCAAGAGATATCGAACATCCCATGGCGGAACGTTTGCCGGATATGGGAGGTAAAACTATAGGGTTTTTATGGAATAATAAGCCGAATGGTGATGTGCTATTCGGCAGACTAGAAGCGTTGTTGAGGCAAAAATACGAAATTAAGGATGCAATATACGGCCAAAAGCCTACGGCATCCATTCCTGTTTCCAAGGAAGTGCTGGATAAAATGGTTGATTCTGTTGATGCGGCGGTTGTTGGGTTAGGTGATTGAGGATCCTGTACTTCGTGGAGTATCCACGATGCAGTAGAGTTAGAAAAAAGAGGAATACCAACTGTGACCGTTTGCACACATCTCTTCACTAAATTAGGTAACGTTGAAAGGCGGTCATTAGGAATGCCTGAACTACCTCTAGCAATACCCCAGCACCCGTTGGGAGGCTTACAGGTAGATGCCGTTACGAAAAAGGCAGATCAATTGCTGGAGTATGTGATTGCAGGATTGGTAAAATCATAGGAGTTATTTTTCTGCCCAGTAAATATAAAGGCACCCAAGAGAAAGCCCGGCTCACTAAGTAGCCGGGATTTCTGTTTATGAATCGTGTACTTTTGATCAGATCCAAGATTGCTATTCAGTGAAAGGAAAACATCTAAAAGGAGATAGATTTTGGTTAATCTAGATTCCGATAAGTTTGAAATTCAGAATGATTATGAATTAATTCAAAGTTGGTTTATAGACCAAGGTTGGGGTGATGGTCTGCCTATTGTTCCTCCTACCCAAGATAGGGTTGACCGGATGTTACTTGGCACCGTTATGAAAGCGGATCATATAGTTGGTGAAATACCACCTAACTACGGGTCAGCTACCGTAGAACGGATTGCAATTAATGCGGTGATGGCCGGTTGTTTACCAGAATATCTGCCTGTTGTCTTGGCTGCTGTGGAAGCTATTAGTGACCCCGCTTTTAATTTGTACGGCATACAGGCCACTACTCATTCATGTGCCCCGTTGGTAATTGTAAATGGACCTATTAGAGAATCCTTGGGTATGAACAGTTCATCCGGAGCTTACGGTCCCGGATGGAGGTCCAACGCGACTATAGGGAGAGCTGTTCGCTTAGTTTTGCTTAATATAGGGGGTGGTTACCCTGGAATTGGAGATATGTCTACCCAGGGAGCTCCTTCGAAATATACATATTGTGTAGCTGAAAACGAGGAGGCAAACCCATGGCTTCCGTTGCATGTGGACCGAGGATTCCAAAAAAATGACAGCACAGTAACGGTGTTGGCTGGAGAGCCCCCTCATAATATCAATGATCATTCCGGTCGTTCGGCCGAGGATATTTTAACTCTAGTAGCTGGAGCGATGGCTGTGACTGGCGCAAACAATGCTTATACCGGCGGTCAAACTCTGCTGGCTCTGGGACCAGAACACGCTAATACTATCAACAATGATGGATTCGATAAATTGTCTATCGCTGAGTGGTTATCCAAACGTGCGAGGGTTCCTCTAGAACGGTATACTCACGATACGCTCATGGAAAGGTTCGGTAGGATCCCGGATGGTCCTGTTCCGATGGTCTCTTCTTCTGAGGATTTAATCGTTATGGTTCTGGGAGGACCTGGGAAGCATACTTCTTGGGTTCCAACCTTTGGAGGGACTACTAGCGCAGTTACAAGATCAATTAAGTTGTCCTGAGACATAGTGAATAATGAATTGGTTCAGTTACCCTTTTACGGTTTTCCAATACCGTAATTTCACCTTTGTTTGGTCTTCTACTACTTTGGTGGGTATTGGGACCCAGATGGAAGCTGTTGTACTGGGTTGGTATATCTTGGCTGTCACCGAATCACCTGTTTTGGTGGGTTTGATATCTGCTGCTCGAATGTCTCTGAACGTGTTTGCCTTATTCGCTGGAGCCGTGGCTGATCGAGTACCCAGAAATAAACTCTTAGCTGTGGTTGAATTCACGATGGCTTTTTTGGCGATCCTGATGCTGGGGTTGATTGTTACCGGTATATTGCAAATGTGGCATATTTTTTTTATAGCAGTGATTACCGGTATGGTTAGGGTGTTTCAAATTCCATCGGCGCAATCATTAGTGGCAGATACGTTACCTCAAGATCGTATCCCAAACGGTGCAGCATTCAATACACTGGGTAGAAATATAGCAATGGTAGCTGGCCCATTAGTGGGTGGCATTCTATATCAGAAAATGGGCCCTCAAGGGGCTTTTGTTGCAATAGCTATTCTTTATTTTGTTAGCGGTTGGTTCGCCTGGGTGATAACTTCTAGGCAGAATAGTCTTAAGGTTAATTCAGAGCCTGTTATTAAGGATGTCATCAGTGGTGTTAAATATGTGAAAGGAGAACAGGTGCTCTGGGCTACTTTGGTGGTTGCTTTAATCATAGAATCTGCCGGTTGGACATTCCATACCACACTGGTCCCCATATACGCGTGGAGTGTTTTGAATACCGATGCTGCAGGACTTGGATTGTTACTGTTTGCTTTCGGATGTGGGTCCGTTTTGGGATCTGTAGGGTGGGCGTTCATTCCTAATCTCAGTCATGTCGGGAAGCTAATGTTCGCTGCAGTGATTTTTTGGCACTGTAGCATATTGATTTTTTCCACCACATCTTCCTTTTATCTTTCAATGTCTATTTTAATTGCTGTTGGTGCTGGTTTTGGATCCACTCAAGTATTCATGCTATCGGCTTTGTTAGGGACTGCTATGGCAGAATATCGGGGTAGGGTAATGAGCCTCAGATCCATGGCTATATATGCTTTTGCTTTAGGTAGCATCTTTACTGGAGTTATGGCCGGAATTTGGGGAGCCCAATTGGCGGCGATCATTACCGGCCTACTGGGTCTTATATTTATAATCCTGCTTATTATAGTGGCACCAAAATTGAGAAGTCTCTAACTCCGACTTGGTTTGGATACGTTGACGGATTACATGATTAGATTAGGAACTTGATAGTTAATTCAGTCCGTTAGGACAATAGTTTAATCTGCGAAATGATGGACAGTGTACCAGATTGATCTATATAATCGATGCTTCAGTCCAATGGGTACGGTTATTTTTCATGGAGAGGTGCCGGAGTGGACGAACGGGCGCGACTGGAAATCGCGTAGGGGCTAACCGCCTCTCGAGGGTTCGAATCCCTCCCTCTCCGCCGTTTTATGGGAAACACTTTTCCCATATAAGTGGGCTGAATTGACGCTGAATGTTCATACATTCGGGTACTCTAGTTATTGTATACTTCCGCATTCGCGCACGCTTCAAGGGTATTACCATTTAGGCCTGATATCAGATTACGGGTGGCTAGCATCATAGTATTTAACCTGGTCGGTAAGGCGGCACTCCCTATATGGGGTGTAACTATGAGGTTTTCTAAAGATAATAATGGGCTATTGGAAGTTATTGGTTCTGGTTCAGTGACGTCCAATGCAGCTGAGTAAATCCATTTTTCGCTGAGTGCCTTATATAACGCTTCGGGATCCACGATTGGTCCCCTTGATGCGTTGATCAAGATTGCGGTGGGTTTCATCATTTTAAGTCGTGCTTCGTTAATAATATGTCTCGTTTCTTCATTAAGTGGTATGTGCAGGGAAATGAAATCACATTCCTTCATCAAATGAGGAAGAGTTCGATATTCCAACGAATTTAATGATTCCAATTCGGGTTTACGAGTTCTTGAATAATATAAAATTCTCATATCGAATCCACGAGCTCTTTTAGCCACTTCTTGCCCAATTTGGCCCATCCCAATGATCCCTAATGTGGCTTCATGTATATCTATACCGAGCCAATGCATTGGGTGATGTGCTAATTGCCATTTCCCTTGTCTAACCCAGCGCTCGCTTTCGCCGACGCGTCTAGCGGCAGCCATCATAAGGGCAAATGTTAAATCCGCTGTCGATTTTGCCAATATTCCTGGTGTATAACCTACGGGTATCCCACGTTTTGTGACTTCTGCTAAATCGATATTATCTAGACCTACAGACAATTGGCTTATCACTTTTAGTTTCGGTGACGCATCAAGCAGATCACCGTCTATACGGTCCATAATGTTGGTTAACAATCCGTCCACATCGTGTGATTTGTCTTTTAGTTGATTCGGTGTGGGAGGTTGATCATTCGTCCAGAGATCGATATCAGCATGTTTTGCCAAAGTATTTAATGCTGGTTCGAGAATCTGTCTTGTAACGAATACTTTAGGTAATGACATATTTACTTCCTGACTTCTTATTTTCCAAAAATTGTATTAAAGCCGAAGCCAAATTACCAGTTAATATTTTGGATTGCTTTAGGTATGGGTGCTATACTGGTCATAATTTGCTTGTTGATGGAGGACTGAATGGCCTTGTTTTTGTCGGAAGATGATGTGGCTAAATTGCTGCCTATGAACGAATGTATTAACGTACTGGAAGAAGCCTTTTTACATTCATCAGATGGGAAGACTGATATCCAGCCACGTTATAGAATTCGCATGCCTAATGGGTTTTTCCACTTTATGGCGGCTGCGGATGCCGGTCACGGGGTTTTTGGCTACAAGGCCTATCCATCGTTTGCGGGGCCCGGTGGAAGCAAATTTTTAGTCATGCTTTACGACTACGAGTCCGGTCAATTGTTGGCTTGTTTAGAAGCTGGGCGACTGGGGCAAATTCGGACCGGAGCGGCTTCTGGATTGGCTACCAAATATATGGCTAAAGCTGATGTTGGTACAGTTGGAGTTATTGGGTCAGGATTTCAGGCTAGAGCCCAACTTGAGGCAATTTGCGCTGTAAGGGATATCACCCAGGTAAAGGTTTTTAGTCGTAGAGAAGATAGGAGAAATGATTTTGCCACCCGCATGTCTGAGAGATTACAGGTTGATATTATTCCTGTGGCTACTTCAGAAGAGTGTGTCTCGGATTCAGATATCATAGTGACTATCACATCTTCTAGGGATCCCGTATTTGATGGAGATTCCCTTAAAGAGGGATCTCATGTAAATGCCGCCGGCAGTAATCACTGGATGAGGGCTGAAATAGATGAAAAGACAGTTACTAGATCGAGCTTAATAGTAGTGGATGACTTGGAGCAAGCCAAAGCCGAATGCGGAGATTTGCTTTTAGCTGAGGCACGAGGTACGTTCAGATGGGATATGGCTCGGGAATTACGAGATGTAATTGGGGGTAGAGTTTCCAACCCCTCTCTAGCCGGAGGAATAACGTTGTTTGAGTCTATGGGTGTAGCTCTCGAAGATATAGCCGCAGCCCAACTTGTATATTATAAAGCAGTGGATCAGGGAATAGGGGATCAGCTTCCCTTCTAATATCGTTAACAAAATGATGCCTTTGTCATATAGTTGTAACCAGAGCCATCAATTGTAATGTTTAATGATATGAATCATATAATAGTTTCATGTTATAGTCATCGCAGGGAAACAAATGGCATTACTAACTAGGCTACAAACTCTGCCTTAGGCGGTTTAGTTCTGTATCATTGTGAATACTGGAGGTATTGTGATAATTCGTTTGTATACTGGGGAGAATGGACAGGCCTATTTCGAAGATCTAAATATTCCAGGTAATGATACACAAGTAGTAGACTTGGAGGCAGGTGCCGACATGACCTTCCGTAGATTTCCGGACGGTCATTTTAGTGATTGGCATAATGCTCCTAGGTTGCAATATGTGATAGTACTGGGTGGACGTATGGAGATCGGTGTTGGTGATGGTACAAAGCGCATACTAGACCCCGGGGACATTCTACAGGTAGAGGATTTAACTGGACAGGGACATACTACTAGATCGCTCGGTCAACGTGTAGTAGCTAGTGTTCCGTTAGTGTCACGATCAAAGTAGGTAATTAGTCCTATCAAGATGATGCTGTTGGTAGGCCCAATTTCCCAGGGTTGAGAATATTGGCCGGGTCCAAAAGATTTTTCCAAGAATGGATAACATCATGGTTGCTTCCCATCTCTCTTGATAAAAGATGGTTAAGTTTTACGCCCACACCATGGCAGTATTCCATGATGCCCCCCATGTCTTGAGCTAATGTCAACACATTCTCAACGCCGGCAGCCAATATCTCGTTGTAGGCGATGCCATCATCATCCATGTTATCTGGCGTTTCAGGTACGATCATCATGGAAAAAAATTCAGGGCGGCTCCAAATTGCGTATTCTATGACCATTAACTTGTGGTTTTGCAAAATCTGTTCCGCTTTTCTTTTATAATCCAAGACTTTGCTAGCTGGGAGAGCCAAGTGTAGATAATCGAATCCTCGCCCGCGCTGTCTATCCCATTTTATTACTCGTGGTTTACCCAGTGAGTTGCTTTTGTATCTTTCGGCTGAATCCCTTCTAGTTTCCCAGTATTTTAAAGTATGTTCCGGCCCCAGATCTTGNCCACCGAATTTNTCGCATACTTCTTTAGTTCGGCGTTCTTGAGCTGCAACACCTTCAGTGAAACCTTCAAACATGAGGAAAAGGCGAATTTCATTACCTTCTTGAGTTAGATCTAGTAATGTTGGGCGGATTCCAATAGCTTGCAACTCTGTCGTGGCATTGAACCCATCATCGAAGCTGTCAAATCCAATGGTAGCGAAAATTTGGCTTTCCGGTATCCGATATATCTTTATGGTAGCTTTAGTGATCACGCCGAAAACCCCTTCAGTACCTATAAACAGATGATTGAGGTTAGGGCCAGAAGAGTATTTCGGAACAGAACGAGTCGATATTTTACGGCCATCGGGGAGGATGGCCTCNAGGGANACTACCTGATCTCCCATTGGTCCGTATGCTCCGGCTCTATAACCNACTCCGTTGGTAGATATAGTTCCACCGACGGTAGCGATTGGGACGCTGTACGGATCGTGTCCGTGCATCATTCCAAGCCTTTTCAGTTGAACTTCGAGATTTTCTAAAATCACGCCTGGTTCGACTGTAACTGTCATATCTACAGGGTTAATCTCGAGGATCTTGTCGAGTCGAGCAAGGTCTAATATTATGCCGCCGTTAACCGGTAGGATAGCCCCCATCACACCTGTTCCACCTCCGTAAGGTATCACGCTTACTTTTGATTTCTGTGCCCAACGTAAAATCTCACAAATTTCCGAGGTGGATCCTGGCCGAACTATTAAATCGGCTAATTTGTTAAAAGCCTCTTCTGAATAAAATGCTCTTGATGGCGTTAAAGCGTCGCACGAATATCTGTCCAAATCTTTGTGACATGAAAGAATATGTTGNGGTTCCAATATTTGAGACAGAGATTCCTTGAGTGAGTTAGATCTCATTTAATTGTCTATCAATAATTTATTCGGTAGGGNCCCTGCTATATATAATCTTTGATTGAGATCATACATGAGGTCATATGACAAGAATTGCAGATATTCTTTATGTGGAATTAGGATTAAATTCATATTGCCATTCCGAACNTTGAGGCTTGTCTTCAATNGTTATCCCGTGGTTGGTCAATTCATCTCGTATCATATCTGCAAGGTCGTATTGCTTAGCTTCCCGAAGTTGTTGCCTAGTAGACACTAGCAGGTCTATAAATGGCTTGGCAGCTAAGTCAACTGAATTAACGTTTTTATCTTCGAAAGTAAGTCCGAGTATAGATCCTAAATTTTTGAGCGTATCTTGAGCGACCTCGGTACTTTTCCCTGATTCCGATGCGCGGTTTATCTCTCTTGCTAGATCAAATAGGCAAGCAATTGCTTGAGGTGTATTTAAATCATCGTCCATAGCTATCAGGAATCGCTCTTTATAGGAGCTTGAATCCAAAGACTCTCCGTCGGGGCTTACTGTCTTTAATGCTTGTCTTAGACGATCCATACTCCTTTCACGAGCGGCAGCNCCATCGGAGCTGTAGCTAAGAGGGCTACGGTAATGAGAATCCAGGAAATATATTCTTAATGCGTCAGGGGTGTAGTGACTTAGGGCCTCTTCAGCGGAGACTAGATTCCCCAAAGATTTGCTCATTTTATCGTCTCCAAATTGGAGAAGACCGTTGTGTACCCAGTATCTCGTGAAGGGTACTCTTCCTGTAAATGCTTCGCTTTGCGCGATTTCGTTTTCATGATGTGGAAACACTAGGTCGTGGCCGCCACCATGGATATCCAAAGGATCACCGAGTTGGTCTAAGGCCATCGCAGTGCATTCTATGTGCCAACCTGGCCTGCCGGGTCCCCACGGGCTNTCCCAGGACGGTTCACCGGGTTTAGCGGATTTCCATAATACGAAATCCATTGGATGTTCTTTGTTCTCGTCTACCTGTATTCTTGCACCAGCTATCATGCCGTCCAAAGTCCGGTGACTCAATTTGCCGTAGTCGCTACTTTTAGTTACCCGGAAATATACGTCACCGTTGGTAGAATAAGCGTATTCTTTATCGATAAGCGTATTTATGGTAGATATAATCCCCGGTATCTCCTGTGTTGCTCTAGGATAAGAATCTGCTCTTTGTACGTTTAATCGGTCCATTGTCGCAAAAAAATCGTTTATGAAACGATCAGTGAGTTGGTCCCCAGTTATACCTTCTTCATTGGCCCGTTCAATTATTTTGTCGTCGACATCAGTGAAATTTTGAACGTGNTTAACCTNGTATCCGAGGAATTCTANATATCTTCTTAAGGTNTCNAAGACCACGTAACTGAGAGCATGCCCNACATGAGTTGATGAGTACGGAGTCACTCCACATACGTACATCTTGACGATTTTTCCGTCGTGAGGTTCGAANNGTTCCTCTTTCCCAGTTAATGTGTTAAAAAGTCTCATGAGCTCTTTTCGATCGCCGCGACCGCGCAAGCGGCGATTCCTTCTTCCCNACCAATAAANCCCATGTAGTCTGTAGTGGTAACTTTAATACTTAGCAAGTAGGGATNTATTGAAAGNGTTTGTGAAGTTAGTTCTATCATNTCTTCTAAGAAGTGNGAGAGACGGGGATTTTGAGCGATTATTGTAGCATCAACGTTTGTGATGCGCCAATGGNTCTCTTCTAATAAATNAGCTACCTTCGAAAGTAATACTANACTTGAAATATCTTTNAACTGAGGATCAGNTGAAGGAAAATGCGTNCCCTTATCTCCAAGNCCACTTGCCCCTAATAGNGAATCCANAATGGCATGAATTAGTACGTCACCGTCACTGTGTCCGACCAAGCCNTTGCNGTGCGGGACGTTTACGCCACCAATTACCAGAGAGTGACCTGTGGCCAACTTATGAGAGTCAAAACCAATGCCTACTCTGAAGGTCAAACTAGGTAACTTCCAATGTTGGGATAGGGAAGCTTGTCATGACTCAACTGTTTACTTTGAATTTCTTGGATATCCACGATTCAGCAATGCTCAGATCTTCTATAGTTGTTATTTTTAAATTGTTGTATGACCCCAAGAACATTCTAACTGGATGCCCCATCATTTCCACCATGGNGGCATCGTCGGTAAAGGTATCGTTNTANAGTTGGTGAGCTTGATAGAGTAAGTCGTATTTAAAAAATTGAGGTGTTTGAGCTGCCCAGAGGGAGTCTCGTGGAGGAGTCTCTAGTACCTCTCCTTCTAACGATGCAACTTTTATCGTATCTTTCACTGGTACCCCGGCTACAACAGCTCCGTGAAGTTTAACGTTATCCCATCCTCTATTTAATATTGAAATGTCCAAACATGGTCTGGCCCCATCGTGTACTAACACGTAACTGCAGTTATTGATGTTTGTTAAGCCGATCCTAACTGAATCTTGTCGCCGGTCTCCTCCTGAACAAACTGCAGTTAATTTATTGTATGTTTTCTTCTTGAGGATATCCTGACCTT
>PAMF01000014.1 GCA_002707185.1 Chloroflexota bacterium
TGGTCCTAGTCTTACAACTATTATACCAGACATACCCCAATCTCAGTAATAAATAACCGAANCCTATTGCACTTCTCTGAANTCGCCCTCNATGGTATCNTCNGAAGGCGNATCCGTAGTNACTTCTGNGTCATCAGNAGCCGTTACGTCCTCCATATTCATNTCTGTAGGCATACCAGCATCCGATGCNTGGCTGTAAACTGCTTGCCCTAAACGCTGAAGTGCGTCATTTAAATCTGTCATTGAAGTCTGCATCTCGGGCAAATTATTCGCCTCTATAGCGCCCTTTAAAATAACTATTTTACCCTCGACTTCTTCCTTCAATTCTTCNGGNATTGTATCNGAGTTATCAGAGATCATTTTTTCNGTTGTATACACTAACGTTTCGGCCTGATTTCTTGTTTCTATCTCTGCTCGCCTTACTTGATCTTCCTCTTCATGAGACTTGGCATCATCTACCATTCGATCAATCTCGTCTTGAGCTAACCCGGAACTGGANTGTATGACAATTTTCTGCTCCTTACCTGTACCTTTATCGGCAGCAGAAACACTTAAAATACCATTAGCATCGATATCAAAGGTTACTTCGACCTGTGGAATGCCTCGAGGAGCAGGTAAGATACCGTCCAAGATGAACCTGCCTATAGATTTATTNTCACCAGCCATTTGCCGCTCACCCTGAAGTACATGAATATCTACACTACTCTGGCTATCAGCTGCCGTAGTAAATGTCTCTGCTTTTTTAGTAGGGATCGTAGTATTCCTTGGAATCAAATTAGTCATGACGCTTCCCAAAGTCTCTAACCCAAGGGTNAGAGGGGTTACATCTAAGAGNACTANGTCTTCTACCTCACCNCCCAATATACCGGCTTGAATAGCTGCTCCAAGGGCAACGGCTTCATCGGGATTCACGGATCTNCTAGGCTCTTTATTGAAAATACCNTTAACCTTTTCTTGTACAGCCGGCATACGAGACATACCACCTACCAAAACAACATCATCAATATCACCAGCAGCTATATTGGCATCTGATAATGCCTGTATACAAGGTCCTTCAGTGCGAGTTATAAGTTCACCAACTAACTGTTCCAATCTAGATCGGCTCAAAGTCTTAACAAGGTGTTGCGGCCCACTCGCGTCAGCAGTAATGAATGGAAGATTAACTTCCGTCTCTATTGTGCTGGATAATTCTATTTTTGCTCGCTCAGCCGCATCCCTTAATCGCTGTAACGCCATCTTATCNTTGCTTAAATCAATACCAGTTTCTTGCATAAATTCCTGGTTCAACCAATCGAGTATAGTCTCATCGAAATCATCCCCACCTAAAAATGTATCTCCATTAGTGGATTTTACTTCAAAAACACCGTCACCCATCTGTAAGATGGTGATATCGAACGTCCCACCGCCNAGATCAAANACCGCCACTGTGGCTTCTGATTTTTGTTTATCTATNCCATATGCTAGGGACGANGCTGTTGGTTCNTTGATAATACGAAGAACTTCAAGCCCAGCAATAGTACCNGCATCTTTAGTTGCCTGACGTTGAGCATCGTTGAAATAAGCCGGGACGGTTATGACAGCCTGAGTAATCTTCTCTCCCAACTTAGCCTCGGCATCTTGACGAATCTTCTGTAAAACCATAGAGGAAATCTGAGGAGGNGCAAATGACTCCCCGCTCATTTCAACATGAGCATCTCCATTGTCTGCTTTAACTACTTTGTAGGGTAATTTCCCTACTGCAGAGGCAATTTCTGGGTCTTCAAATTTTCGGCCCATCAAACGTTTTACTGAAAATACGGTATTCTCAGGATTGGTAACTGCTTGCCTCTTCGCAGTTTGCCCTACATACCTCTCGTTGCTTTTATTATTAACAGCAACTACAGACGGTGTGATCCGACCACCTTCCGCATTTTCAACTACCACTGGCTCACCTGCTTCAATTACAGCAGCAACGGAATTCGTGGTCCCCAAATCTATGCCAAGAACTTTAGCCATTATGTGTCTCCTTATCCCTTCTTTACTGCGGGACTCTAGAGTCCCCTTACTATTGATTAGCGGGCTACAACTACTTGAGCTGCCTGAATAATCCTGTCATGTAATTTATAGCCATTCCTAACGACTTGAATGATCTCACCAGATGAGAATTCACTGCTTTCTTCGGTACCGATAGCCTCATGTTCTACCGGATTAAACTGTACTCCTACAGCTTCTATTTTAGTCACACCCTCGGATTCTAACAGAGTCGAAACCTTTCTCTGAATAAGCCTAACTCCCTCTACCCACGATTCCGTAGCTTGTCCATCATCAGCGTGAGAAACTGCCAATTCCAGTTCATCTATCACCGGTAACATTTTTACTAATAACCTACTGTTTGACTGCTGTTGCCACGTGATGCGATCGTCGTCCGTTCGTCTTCTAAAATTACTCAATTCTGCTTGGGCCCGCTGAGCCATCTCTTTATTAGCCTCACCTTCTTTACGGGCAGAATATAAATCAGTCAGTAGCGATTGAACCTGTTGGTCCAATCCTAAATGGCTATAATCGTTTAAAACATCTTCTACCGTTAATTCCGATAGATTTGGACCTTCTACACATTCCGGATCAGTATTAGTAACTTCTTCCNTATTATCTTCACTCATGGACGATTCCTAATAATAATATATTAAATCAAACAGATAGATTTAACCTACGATAAAGCCTATCCATTTCTTTTTCTACAGTTTTTTGAAGACCTGTATTTTTGAACCCCAAAATTAGTCTCCTCTCCAAATCAGCCAGGTTGTCTACTACACTTAACGCAAATTCTACGCCAGCCAAGTTCAATCCTAAATTATCCATCAAATGTCTGATAAGAAATATTTTTCTGATATCTTCCCTAGAATAAAGCCTTAGCATGCCTCCGGTACGTTCCGGATTTATCAATCCAAGCCTCTCGTATTTACGGAGTGTTTGCGGGTGCATCTCCAAAATCCTAGCGGCTACGCTTATGATATAAACACCCTGAATTTCGACCATAGGAACCGCGGTAGGTTCTGGAGATGTAGCAAAATCCGCGGATTTTCTATCTTCCTTTACCTGCTCGGGTAATGCTTCGCCAGGCATCACCGTCGGAGTATTCGTAACTGGCCGCTCCTCTTCGTATAATGGACGGCGTCGTGTTCGTTGATACATAGATTAATGTCAAACGCTACAATTAGCTTATATCGAAAAGGATTATACTGATTGATATGATCCATGTCAACTAAGGTAATACCAGAGAATACACTCGGATCATATGACACAAATCACGGAATCCAGAAATCTTTACATTTATATCGATGGGTTAGTGTAACCTATCATACAATCAAGACATATTTCTGAATAGATGTAACCGACTAGCGAAGTATTGCACGGTATAATGGCTAACGTAATTAACAGGGTCTAAGTTTTCGTTACTTCAACTCAGAAGTTATTAAGGAGAAGCCTGTATACGGACGTAACACTTCAGGCACTATTACTGTCCCATCTTCCTGTTGATAATTTTCTAACAGGGCTATGATAACTCGTGGCAAGGCCAACCCAGAGCCATTCAAGGTATGCACAAAATCAAGCCTGTTGCTACCTTCAGGCCTGTAACGTACGTTGGCACGCCTCGCCTGAAAATCTGTACAATTGGAACAAGAACTAACCTCCAACCATTCCTTACAACCGGCAGCCCACACTTCTATATCAAATGACTTAGCAGAAGGAAAAGACATATCACCTGTACAAAGTTGCAGAATCCGATACGGTAATCCTAAAAGTTGACAGACTTCTTCCGCATTCGACAGAAGTTGATCTAGTTCATAGTCTGACGTCTCCGGTGTAACAAATTTGTACATTTCAACTTTATTGAATTGATGTACTCTTTTAATTCCGCGAGTATCTCTTCCAGCCGCAGCCTTTTCCCGCCTGAAACATGGAGTATGAGCTACGTAATATTTCGGTAAGGCTCCATAATCCAAAATCTCGTCCCGATGTAGATTGGTTATGGGAACCTCTGCAGTAGGAACCAACCAAAGATCATCCTCATCATCGTGATACAAATTATCCGCGAACTTCGGGAGATTGCCTGAACCTTCCATAATATCCCTACGAACCAAAATTGGAAGCATCATCTCTCTATAACCATGCTCTTTGGAATGCAGATCTAACATCCATGCAATAAGAGCGCGTTCCAATTTAGCCCCAAACCCTGCCATAGTGTAAAATCGACTTCCTGCTAACTTAACACCTCTTTCAAAATCAATAATTCCCAGCTGTTCTCCTAAGTCCCAGTGAGGAATGACCTCAAATTTAGATTCAACCACCTCACCCCAATGCCTCACCACAATATTACTTTCCTCGTCCAATCCCTGAGGCACATCTGGACGTGGCAGGTTCGGCAAAGCCATCAAAATCTCGTGAATCGATAGCTCGACTGTTTTAACTTGTTGCTCTATCTCAGAGATACGGTCACCCACCCGACGCATATCTTCAACCAGACCGGTTGGAGCGTCCTGGCCAGAACCTCTTAACTCACCAATTTTTTTGCTAACAGAATTTCTTTGCGAACGCAGGTCATCCCCTTCAGCAATTCCCTGGCGACGCCGCACATCCAAATCCAATATCTCTTCTAGCGAGTTTTCCTCTCCTCTTAATCGGAGGGCATTTTTAACATAGTCAGGATCTTTTCTAATTAAGTCGATCGATAGCATATTTACCAACACAGATATATAAAATCAACAATATTTATTAATCTCCATATAAATGGCTAAAATTACTCACTTTTTCACCCACAGATCCAGCTACAAGCACCTACTTCGCAGATTTCGGGCGTATCGAGAGCTATAAGCTGGACCCATCAGAGTAAAACAATATCTTAAGTCAGACCTTACCCCTCTACATCCACTTCATCTTGGTAATCAACATCCCGCGAAGTGCGCATCTGCGGAAACAACAATACATCTCGGATACTTGGCTGACTAGTCAGCAACATAACCATGCGATCTATACCTATACCCAATCCCCCTGTAGGAGGCATCCCATATTCCATTGCTAGTAGGAAATCATCATCTCGTCGATCGATTTCTTCGTCTTGGTGAAGCAATCGAACTTCATCCTGACTTGCAAACCTATCCCTTTGCACTTCCGGATCATTTAATTCAGAATAAGAGTTAGCTACCTCCATACCGGCTGCAAAAGCCTCAAATCTTTCTACATAACCGGGTCGGCCCTGTTTAGCTTTAGCCAAGGGTGACATTTCTTCTGGATAATCCAGCAAAAATGTAGGCTGAATCAATTTTGGTTCAACAAAAGTAGATACCAACTTATCAATCAAACGACCTCGACTCTCTCTTTCAGNCACATCCAAACCCATNGAAGCCACCTTTTTGATTAGCGATTCTTCATCAAGTAATTCATCAATATCTATCCCACTGGAACGATATAACTCCTCACTTAAACTTAGGCGTGGCCAGGGNGGTTTGAAATCGATAACCTGGTCTCCATAGCGTATTTCTGTGGTTCCCTGGATTTCTAGGGCCACATCTGAAAACAGATTCTCGACCATCTCCATCACTTGGGTATAATCAGCATACGCCTCATAACTCTCCAATAAACTAAACTCAGGGTTATGATCTTGATCGATTCCCTCGTTACGAAAAACTCTCCCGATTTCATAAACTTTATCAAATCCCCCAACAATCAACCGTTTTAAATAAAGCTCAGTGGCAATACGCAAATAGAGTTGTTGATCCAACGCATTATGGTGTGTTACAAACGGGCGAGCATGAGCTCCAGCNGCNACTGGAACGAGGATCGGAGTTTCTACCTCCATAAACCCCTTGTCGTCGAAGAATNTTCGGATACTTTTAATAANTTGACTTCTCTGAGCGAAGGAATTAGCAATTTCCGGATTAGCAATTAAATCCAGATATCTTTGCCTATACCGGATTTCAACGTCTCGTAGACCATGCCATTTTTCGGGAAGAGGGCGCATACATTTGGATAGCAAAGTCATATCATGAGCTTCAATGGTCACCTGACCTGTCCTCGTACGCATTACCGGACCTATGACTTCTAGAAAATCACCTAGGTCCAAGTTTTCGAGCAATCCATAAGCTTGTTCTAATACGTTTTCGCGAAGTAAAACCTGTATAGTCCCTGACCCATCTCGCAAATCCAGAAAAGAAGCCCTGCCCATTCCACGTAAAGAAATGATTCGACCAGAAACTGTCACATGGGCATCGCTTGCATGGTCTCCCAGATCATCTTCCATCGCTTCAAACAAAGCTACCACATTCCGAATACCCTGTGACGGAGAGCAACGAGCAGGGTAAGGGTCAATCCCCTCCTTCCGCAAGCGATCCAACTTAAGATATCTGCTGCCTAGTAATCCTTCTGTTCTATCATCCATATTTAGCTAAAAACTGGAAAGTATTCTCAATTTCGGCTGAATCAGACTTAGCACAACGCAAATATAAACTGCAATCATATTTGCGCTATTCTATGAATTTGAAATAAGAAATTATTCCCTGTCATCCCCGTCTATATTGGTAACGGCGTAAATTGTCTCGTCAAAACCGCCTTATATCAACCGAGAAAATCGTTAGTCCATTGGCTGTAATCAGATCGCCTCGTTACCTGATCCATTAATGCTGAGGACGCTAAGTTATCCTGTAAGTCTNCAGGAGACACTCCGTCCCGAAGAGACTTCATAGTATCGTATACTGCTTTAATGGATGCTTGAAAAGAGAGATGNCCCTGTAGAGCCACCTTTACACCCGCATTCCCAAGAAANTCAAGATCTGATAATTCTCCCCCTGCACCACCCAATATCAATGGAATCGTGGTTTCTGCTCGTACAGCTAGCACTTCATCTTTAGTTTGAGCACCAGCTAAAAACATAGCATCTACCCCGGCTTGCTCGTAGGCTTTGGTTCGTTTTATAGCCTCCTCAAGACCTCCAAAACGAAGAGCACTACTTCGACCAGCTATACAAAGAGTAGGATCTTGTCGAGCTGAAAGGGCTGCCTTCATTTTGCCGACGCCCTCTTCTACCGAAATTAGGTTGCCCTCGCCAGCACTTCCGAAGCTTAACGGAAGAACCGTGTCTTCAATCGTCAAACCAGATACTCCAGCAGTCTCTAATTCTTCTACTGTTCTACGTACATTGAGCGCATTCCCATATCCGTGGTCTGCATCTACCAATAAACTCAGGTCACCAGCTCGGCAGATTCTGTGAATTTGCTGAGCAAATTCTGTCAAAGTCAAAACGATCAGATCTGGAGCGCCTAAAACTGTCCCGGATGCAATAGAACCCGCGAACATACCAACTTCAAATCCAAGATCTTCGGCTATTCGTGCTGATATGGGATCAAAAACCGAACCCGGATGCACACACCGATTGCCTTCTAATATTGACCTAAATCTTTGACGCCTATCCGTTAAGTTCATAGAATACCTCTCTAGGATTTTTCTTGATGATTTATTGTTGTAGCTAGTTCTCAAGCATCAATATTTCGGTGCTAAAATCTATAGCTCCGTAGTTATGGCTAATTCTATCATAAAGTTAATCGATCGCAGGGAGGATAACAGGAATGTTAGTAATCGGCGTCGATTACAGCGGCGCTAAAACGGATAACAATACGTGGATCAGCCGGGGAATATTTTCTGAAAATACTCTGACAATCGAAAGTTGTGAGCCAATTACTCGAGGCAACCTGACTTCAACCNTAGGTAAATTAAACTTACCGACAATCGCTTCTATTGATTTTCCGTTCTCAGTGCCCGAACAATTCTCTAAATTTTGGTGTCCTGAAGCNAAGNACATGACAGAACTATGGCATGCAACTTCCGGAATCACACTAAACGACTTTCTCTTTTTTAGAGATGAATTTGTAAAACAACATGGTGAACCAAAAAGATTTGGTGACACATTGTACCCGGAATGCTACTCATGCCTGCATAAAGCTAATCCAAATTTGGTTCCAATGACATTCTATGGTATGCAAATGTTAGATCAATTAAACCGCNCGGACTTCTCAATACCTCCTCTCCCAAGTGACTCTATAACTCAATCCGTTTTACTAGAAGCAATGCCGGGAGCAGGACTTAGAGCTATGGGCCTACCATTTAAGGGGTACAAGAATGGACGCCAAGCACATAGAAAGCGAGNAATAATTCTGAAAGGTTTGGNAAATGGTTCTGGGTTAAGAATATACAATTTAAATCCATTTTTTGATCTAGGCATGAAGAATCACGACGCACTAGACAGTCTCGTAGCATTAGTAATTGCTAGCCTATGGGCCAAGGACCCCACTATTTTTCGACGNCCGCCNGAGAACCCACCGATAGACTTAGAGCGAACTATNAATCTTGAAGGNTGGTTATATGCTCCAGCGTTTNTTTNAACACTATAGTAATCGCATCGACACATAGTTCTAAAGTTGCCTTATATACACAGAGACATTAATATTGCCGTACCTAGACGANNGTAGTTCCTGTGGCAAAGGAACTAGAATAATAGGAGGAAACCATTGGGTATTTACCGACTCTACAGTGGAGTTGACGGTGAGTCACATTTAGAAGAGNTGGANTTATCNAAACATCCTGAGCTTACCGAAGCTCAAGGCACAACCAATATTATGTTCAGAGAATGGGCGTCAGGGCATTTTATAGATTGGCACCCAGCACCACGAAGGCAGTACATCATCTCATTGAGCGGGAAGGTTGAAATCGGATTAGGCGATGGTACTTCAGTCGTTTACAATCCCGGCGATGCTAGACTAGTGGAAGATACTACAGGAAGAGGCCATACTACACGAGTGATCGGGAATGAACCGTGTATACACGCTGTAATACCCCTCTCCGATTAACTACCCCTTTTCGGTTAACCACCAACTTTTATCTTAAGGGAGCTACAAAATGGGTAAGATAGTAAGGGTTTACTCGGGTTCGGATGGAGAATCTCACTTTGAAGAAATGACCCCGGATCAATTATCTAATATTGTCAATAACGTTGGGCCTGGTGATATAACGGTCAACAGACGATCTTCTCCATCAGAATCGGACTACCATAACGCACCCAGGCTTCAATACGTAGTGAATTTAGCCGGAACAGCTGAATTTGAAACTGCTGATGGTTCCAAAGTTAGGATGGAACCTGGTGATGTTTTAGTAGCCGAAGACCTGACAGGGCACGGTCACATAGCAAGAAGTCTCGGGAACGAGTTTAGAGTTTCATTAGCGATCCCCTTAGCAGACTAACCACAAATTTTAACTAATGGTGAAATGGATATGAGTATATTCCGAGTTTTTACTGGTAATGACGGTGAATCTCACTTTGAAGATGTGACACCTGACGAGTTTGCTATTATAGCTAATAACCGTGGATCCGGTGACATAAGTTTAGGCCAACGACCTGCAGATTATTTTTCAGATTATCACAATGCGCCCCGGCATCAATATGTGGTAACGTTATCCGGATACGCCGAATTAGAAGTGGCAGACGGTAGCAAACGGCAAATGGGACCCGGTGATGTTCTAGTTGCGGAAGATCTGACCGGCCACGGTCACATCCTTAGACATCTCGGGAATGAACCCAGGATTTCCATTTCCGTCCCTCTGGCAGATTAAGGCGTGTTCGGCAAGTTCAAGAGATGTCTCAATCAAAGACGTCTCCCTACCCAACTTAATACGACCCATAACGGTTAGACCTAGCCNAATCGTACAATTTGTACATTGTTATATACCCAACCGCCAAAGTGATGGAGGTCTCATCACGACTAACTTTAACTTATTCAACAGGCTACATTTTNGTCCGAGTAAAAANTNTATATCTATAATGGTAGACATACTGGTCATAAAGTGTAACTATTCCGCCAACTGAAACCCCTTAAACAATTTCACAATCTATTAAACTAAGATATATCATATAAGAAATCTATACTTAGCCCTAAAAGACACGTTAATCGATACAACGGAGATAGAATGCCTTCAGAAACCCCTCACCCGACTCATCAAAACGANATAGATTCTTTCCTTTCTCCTAAACGTGACATGACTCTAGATATGTTGTCTATTCTGACTTTTTCCGAAATCGGTCGTCGAGATAACATNATAGATATTGGATGCGGTCCGGGTTATTTCACACTCAAANTGGCCAAAGCTGTNATTGATGGGAAGTTATACGCTGTAGATACGGACNCTCAAATGATCGAGGCTTGCCGTGAACAAATCACTCTTGCTCATTTAGGCAATGTGGAAGTCAATCAGTGCGAAGAATTCGATTTTGCACCAGATAGCGAACCACTAGACGGAGCATTTTTAGCTTTTGTGATACACGAAAGCACTGATCATAGCCGGTTCCTACGTTCCGCTGCACAACTATTAAAACCGAACGGGTGGGTTACCATACTAGAATGGTCAGGTAAGGAATCAAAAGAAGGACCGTCACTGGAACAACAATTAGAGCCATCCAAGCTTAGACAATTGTCTAACGATGCCGGATTCCGTTACCGAAATTGGAGAGAGCTTAATGATAATCAATATATGATGACGCTTAGAAAGGTATGATTAATTACTGATCTATCCACTAGGCAATCAATTAAGTGTCTACTATATCCAGGGCATTTATTTTGGCTTCTAATTCTCGTGCTGTACTGGTGTCACCTTCGGANAATCTAAAACACCTATCTAAATAAAGTTGCGCGAGCTCCAGCCCNCGCGGAGATGAATCTTGGGCTGCTGACAATAAGCTGGTCACCCGGAACTCTTCTGGCAAGTGTCGACTTAACGCACCNACCTCATCCTNTATTTCACTTATGGTATCGCTATCATTGCCTTCTTGCGCAAATCTCAATTTGCCGAGCAACCTGGCAAGCTCTGCTAATTTATCCGATTCACTCATCAAGCTGAATAGAACATCATTCACTTGATAAGAAACATCTTCCGGGGCAGACTCAATACTATCTTGAGGCTGGGCATTATCATTAAGCAATTGATCAGCACATAGTTTGGCGTATTCCTGAACCATCTCAGTGACCATTTCCATCATTCTAGGTAAGTCAAAAGAAAAAACATTACCCNCGTATATAAGATCATCATCTCTCAGCCTACTCAGGTTCTCTAATTCCGAATAAGCATTAATCCGCTCAGGGACTGGAGGCATAGCAAACGATGAAAAATCATTGAGCGGCAGGTTCCCCAGATGACTTGCTAGAAATGGCGGGACATATTTAGTTAAATCCGCCTGTATAGGCAACGTCACCACGTANGTTGCGTAAAGGTAGTCAGGCTCAGTGTCAACTTTAAAATAGGCCAAGGCATGCCCTTTGGGCCTNTTTGGATTGCCAATTTCAAAATTAATATCCATCTANTCTTATCTTAACCTAAATNTCACTGACACTCCATAATTATAAGTATTAATTGNGGATCACTNCTCGANACAAGCCANCNCNAANTCGNTNNGGNACACCGTTTCGANCCNCTTGAAGATCAGANNCAGGTGTAACNACNGNCNANGGTTCATTTAACTAAAATANGATTATATTCCCGCCTAAGTGCTATACTGCATCCTGCAAAATTTCGTTACCAAGCAAGGAGTCAGGTAATATGGTTGATTTCCGCCCNATTCACGGTTGTCGTTTCAACGNAGATATAGTCGAAGATATGGCACGCGTACTATGCCCACCCTACGATATGATAGATTCGAATTTACAAAGAGATCTCAAGACTCTCAGNCCATATAATGCTGTCCACCTGGAAGGGGCCGAACAACCCGACCCTCTAGATCCAGAGGAAAGTTATCTCGAAGCTTCATCCTTGTATAGAAGCTGGCTGGAACAGGAAGTGTTGAAACAAGACGGAGAGCCTCACTATTATCTAATGCGATACGGATATCAATTCGATGGTGACAAAAAAGAACAGCTGGGGCTTTTTGGCGGAATAGCCGTAGAAGATTACGATAAGAGAACGGTATTACCGCATGAATTCACTCGAGAACCGGCAGTACAAGATAGGGTAAAACTTCTAGAATCCTGTAAAGCCCAGTTCAGCCCGATCATGAGTCTATACCGAGACTCCTCCCATATTCTTAAACCGATATTAGCCCAAGTTATGGCTAAAACACCTGATATAGAGATTGAAGATCCTGTCCAGGGTCATATTTGTTTTTGGGTAATTTCAGATTCAGAATCGAAAGACGCGATCCATCAATTTTTTATCGACAAGCCAATTTTTCTAGCCGACGGCCATCATCGTTATGAAGCAGCGCTAAGAAATCAATCTAACAATCCCACCTCCAAGAATGACGCCAATAATTTTGTGATGATGGCGCTAGTAGAATTTGACGATCCTGGGCTACAACTGTTGCCTTATCATCGTGGAATAGGCGGCATTTCCTCTGCCGACCTGGAAAATATCCGTAAAGAACTTGATAATTTATTTGATAGTAGTCCATTCGACTTATCCGTTAAAGGCGTCGACACTCTGGCTAAAGAGATAGCTGAGCTGGGTAAAACCCAGCACGTGGTCGGAATACTTGGACCAGAACCCCATCCAGCCGAAATATTAACCCTAAAGAAACATATAAACTGGAAGCAATGGGGACCTCTTGCGGTGTCAGAGGCCTGGGTAATAGAAGAAAAAGTATTGAAAACTGTCTTAGGTAATGACGCCGCTAAGCAAGCCGATTATAGCCACGACGCTCAAGGATTACGGGATCGTATCTCTTCTAAAGACCTTCAAATAGCGTTCCTACTTAAGCCATTTCCCATGGACACGTTTGAGGAAATTGTTGGAGGAGGACAAAGACTTCCTTCGAAGTCTACATTCTTTTTCCCAAAACTTCCTACCGGCTTAGTAATTCATCGCCTTGAAGGACTGGTCTAGGAATCACTGATAGGCTCCCGAAATCGTTCAGTGATTACCATCTCAGCCATTTTGCTGTGCTCAGTTATGAACGATTCCAATCTACGGACCTCAAATAAGGTCTGTGGGTCATCTGGAGAATCACGCATTGCTCTTTTTAAATCAGCTAACGAGCGGCGGTCCTGACTGACTTGTATCACTGATTCTAAAACTGCTAACTCGTCTAAAGTAGCTTTTTTACCCGTAGCCTTCTTAGCATATCAGCGGAATCTGATAGACGTTCTTCAATTGCTCCCATTGATGACAGTGATACATCAAGACCAGTTTTCCCGTAAATCACCTGCAGGGAAGACGGCTCGACTGCGTTTGAAATTGACTAATCAGTGACTCTAATCGACGTTCTTTGTTGTCAATTTCCGTCAAATTAATTCGGGGAATAACCATAGTTTGTTGCAACTGGGATGTTGACATGTAAGTCGTCTCCCATCAATGGGATTACGTTTTACCTGCGTTGAAACCTACTTTTGGTAACACTCGCTCTAATGCCTGGAAGACCTCTAGTATATCTTGCTTCGTAACGTATCCAAGATGACCTATCCTAAAAATGTCCCGGGCCAGCTTGCCTTGTCCACCTGCTACCACCACGTTCTCCTCGGTTCTCATCAAACCAACCAACTTTGTGCCATCGACACCTGAAGGAATTTTGATGGCAGTCACCGTATTGGAAACTCTATCTGGATCTTGGCATAACAACTCCAAACCCATTTCCAAGATACCAGATCGGGTAAATTCCCCTATGTCTGCATGGCGTTCAAAAATATTTTCCATGCCTTCATCAACCATTTTGGTTAGAGCCAAGTCCAACCCGTAGAGCGCTGAGAGATTCGGAGTCCAAGGTGTTTGTCCACTTTCCAAGTACTGCTGGGCGACCGCTAAATCAAAATAGAACTTGGGCATTTTGGCAGATTTCTGTGCCTCCCAGCCTTCACTACTGATACTAACAAAAGATAACCCCGGGGGAATCATAAAACCTTTTTGAGATGCAGTCCCAACTAAATCACACCTCCAGCCATCGACAGGGAGAGCTACACATCCTAGGCTACTTACTGCATCGACAAGTAGTAGTTTCTGAAATTCAGATTTTACTATAGAAGCTATCGTTTCCAAATCATGAGTAACACCGGTTGATGTCTCATTATGGGTAACTAGAACCGCTTTTATTTTTGAGTCGGTTCTCAGAAGATCTCTTACCCTATCTGGATCTATGGGGCCTCCCCACTCAAATTCTTCACGTACCACCTCTGCTCCATAGGCTTCAGCAGCATCACAAAAACGATCGCCAAAGGAACCCGCACTAAGACCTAAAACTCTATCTCCAGGAGATAAGGTGTTTACTATCGACGCTTCTAGAGAACCAGTACCGGAAGCAGTCAAAACATATAAGTCATTTTCGGTCATGAAAACTTGTTTTAACTTACCGGTTACCTGGGTGAACAATTCGAAAAATTCAGGGCCGCGATGGTTTATCATCGGTTCAGACATTGCTTCAACAATATCTGAAGGAACCGGGATAGGGCCCGGTGTCCTAAGATTCTGTCTGGGTATCTCCACGTTCCCTCCTAGTTCTAACACACATAGCCCGCATCAATGACAGTTGAACAGTGTCACGCTAAAAGGCACGCGTGAGATTATAGCATCTTAGATTGCCCGACGCATTTTTGACAGGTCAATCAAAAATCATAACGCATATGCCCGTACCGCCTCTATCTCCATGCTATAATCCACGTTATGACAACAGGATTAGACATTCTAGAAGGATTAAACTTACCCCAACAGGAAGCTGTACAAACCACAGACGGCCCATTATTAATCATAGCCGGCCCCGGCAGCGGCAAAACCCGAGTGATTACACATCGTATCGCATACCTAATTCGAGTCTGTGGAGTTAATCCATATCAAATAGCTGCTGTAACTTTCACCAACAAGGCAGCTCGAGAAATGCGGACCAGGCTTCAGCTCATGGTTACTAGAGACAGTGATTCTTTAACGGTAGGTACCTTCCATTCTTTTTGCGCCACTATGCTAAGGAGAAATGGATCTTTTCTTGGATTACAATCCAATTATTCAATATACGATTCAGACGACCAATTGAACCTGATAAAACGCTCCCTGGAATTATCTGAGCTAGATCCCAAGAGTCATCCCCCAAGAGCGGTGCAAAGCGTTATATCCAAAGCAAAAAGCACTATGCTAGATGCCTTACGGTTGTCTCAGAACGCGGAAACATATTTCGAGGAATCCTGCGCCAGAGTTTACTATCATTACGAAGAATTATTGGCTCAGAACAACGCAGTCGACTTTGACGATCTTTTGATGAAGGGAGTCCAATTATTACAGGGATCTGAAGAAATACGCGAACGATATCAAGACCAATATCAATATCTCATGGTAGATGAATTCCAAGATACTAATACGAGCCAGTATTTATTAACTAAACTCCTAACAGGAGAGGCCCAAAACATCTGCGTGGTTGGAGATCCCGATCAGTCTATTTATTCTTGGCGCAATGCCGACATTAGAAACATCTTAAGCTTCCAACAAGACTACCCCTCAACGAAAACTATAGCACTTGAACAGAATTATCGCTCAACTTCGACTATCCTGGAAGCAGCAAAAAGTCTCATATCTTCTAATGGAATGCGGCTACAAAACGATCTTTTCACAGAAAACGCGGCCGGTGACCCAATTACAATACACGAAGCCTACGATGAACAAGAAGAAGCCGGATTTGTGATCAACCAAATTCGAGATTTACGTAACAAACAATCGTACAAACTAGGTGAATGTGCGGTAATGTACCGGATAAACGCCCAATCTAGATCTCTGGAAGAAGCATGCATACAACAAGGAATTCAGTATAGACTTGTAGGCGGTGTACGATTTTATCAAAGGCGTGAAATCAAAGACTTAATGGGTTATATGCACCTTATTCATAACCCGCAAGACGAAGTAAATTTAACAAGGGTAATCAATGTACCACCTAGGGGTATCGGAGCCAAATCTTTAAAAGATTTCATCAACTGGTGTCACGATAATAAAATAACCCTCTATGAAGGAATACAAAAGACTTACGAATCTAAAATATTGGAGTCACAAGAAATCCCCGCAATATCTAACCGGGCTGTATCCTCAATTGCTAATTTTGGAGAAATTATCCAATCTTTGGTTACCTTATCCAATCGTTTGCCAATTACAGAACTCATTGATCAGGTTTTGGAACAAAGTGGATTACGGCAATCAATTCAAAACAGCGACGATAATCCGATCGAACGATGGGAAAATATACTGGAACTCAAGGAAACCGCCAGAGAATTCGATTCTGAAACCCCACCAGATGGACTAAGTTCGTTCCTAGAACGTTTGTCATTGGTAGCTGAGGTAGATAGTTACGAAGACGCCGAAGACTCTATTACACTAATTACGTTACATCAAGCTAAAGGTTTGGAATTTCCAGTGGTATTTATAGTTGGAATGGAAGAAGGCCTGTTACCACATAGTAGGTCAATGGAGAATGAGTTGGAGTTAGAAGAAGAGCGACGCTTATGCTATGTTGGTTTCACCCGTGCCGAGCGACGCCTCTACTTGCTTAGGGCATTTCGTAGGGGATTCATGGGTAGTACCGGCCCCACTATGGCCTCTAGATTTCTTCGTGAAATACCATCATCACTAGTCACTTCGGGTTCCCGTCAACTGACCAACTCTCAATCGCAGATTAGCTCCCATGTTAAACGGTTTGAATCACCACCACCAAAACCAGAGCCACCACGTGTCGTCTTGTCTACTGGTGACGAAGTTAAACATTCCGTATTTGGAGAAGGTGTAGTATTGGAATGCCAACAAACTAATGAGGACCACGAAGTCACTATACAGTTCTCATGTGATATAGGTATCAAAAGATTATTGTTGAGCTTCGCCCCACTGGAGAAAGTCTCTCAGTGATCAGTTGAGTTTTTGAGAATACTGGTTAATGAATGCATCCTAATTTATTATTTAGTGGCATTAACTAAAAGTACTCACTTTCAATCATATCGCAGCGCATCTATAGGGTTCAGACGCGAAGCCCGTAGAGCCGGGTATATCCCGAAAAAAAGTCCGATCCCCGCAGAAACGGCGAGAGATAGGATTGTGATTCGACTACTGAACCCTGTTTCAAGTACACGATCTCCAAAGATCGGTTTCCCATCTAACATCAATATAAAGAAAAGACCGACTAAAACCCCTATGATCCCGCCCCCCAAGCTTAGTACAGTAGCTTCGGTTACAAATTGACCTAAAATATCTATCCGCTTGGCTCCCAAAGCTTTTCTAATGCCTATTTCCCTCGTACGTTCAGTAACTGAGACTAGCATAATATTCATAATCCCTATACCGCCAACCAAAAGTGATATGCCAGCGATGGCGCCCAAAAATATCACAAAAATATTGGTTGTCTCTTTCAACGTTTCTATGGTTTCTTGCTGGTTTGTAATCGTAAAATCATCATTTCCCTCAATCCTATGACGTTGGCGCATCAACGTCGATATTTCTTGTATTGCTCTTTCCATCTCCACTGGTTCAGCTATTTGTACATTGATTGTCTGAACAGTAATCTCACCATTAACGCTCCTTTGAGAAGACAACCGATGGTACGAGGTAGTGATAGGAACCAACACTTGGTCATCTAAAAACCCAAATGACCCCGTAGAACCTTTACTTTCTAAGAGACCAACAACCTGAAACGGTCTACCNCCTATTTTCACTTGTTGACCTACGGGATTCCTCAACCCAAAAAGAGTTTCAGAGACTCGAGACCCTAACACGGCTACCTGNGCATTATTCTNCATATGTCCATACCCTATAAATTCNCCACTTTGCAAAGAATAATTCCGGACNGACTGGTACTCTGGTGTNACACCCACTATTCTAGTNGAGGTATTATTNTTACCCCAAACTATTTGTTTAGTAGTAGTNCTTTCCGGTGCTACTTCGGTGATAAAAGAACTTGAAAAAGAACTCTGTAACTCCTTGGCATCATCGAGGGTAAGGGTTTGTGCACTTCCCTGACCACGTGAGATTCGATTATCACTTGATTCACCCGGTCTTATAAATAACAAGTTGGTTCCTAAGGATTCGATACGGGATGTAATAGTTTGTTGTACTCCTTCACCGATTGCCATCAAAGATATTACCGCTGACACTCCGATTACTATCCCCAATAAAGTTAATGCAGATCTGAACTTATTAGTACTCAAAGATATCAAAGCCATTCTTAGGTTTACCGATAAGTTCAAAATCGCTTGTCTCCAACAGAGTCAGGTTTTAATGTCTTCAACCATATCGGATTTTGAACACGGCTATCATCGGTTATTCGTCCGTCTCTCATTGATATGATCCTGTCGGTACAATTAGCGACCTCCAGATCATGTGTAACTATGACAACAGTCAGATTATCTACTTTGTTCAAATCTTGTAGAATGGCTACAATTTCATTGCTAGAATGGCTATCTAGATTCCCCGTAGGCTCATCCGCTAATATTAAAGTTGGCTGTTTAACTATAGCGCGAGCAATTCCGACCCGTTGTTGTTCTCCCCCAGATAGTTCAGAAGGTTTATGATTAACTCTTTCCCCTAAACCTACCCTCTCAAGTGCTTGTACACATCTGGCCTTACTATCCCTGCTATCACCATACAGTAATGGCAGTTCAACATTGCTGAGAGCTGTTAAACGCGGGAGTAAATTATACGTCTGAAAAATAAATCCAATTTGAGCATTTCGAATTTTAGCAAGACGATTGTCATTCATTTGACTTACGTCCTCATTACTGAGCAAATATTTGCCTGAAGTAGGAACATCCAGGCAACCCATGATATTCATCAGAGTGGATTTCCCAGATCCCGACGGTCCTACAATTGAGACCATTTCACCGCTGTGAATCGATAATGAGGCGTCGGTTAACGCGGGAACAGTTAAATTACCCATCTCGTAAAGTTTACTTACATGTTCCAGAGCAATTATCCAATCCCTCACATCATTCATCGGTTACCTCCACCTCTCCTCCCACTTGGTGGTGTCTGCCTATTCCCGGACCCTTGGCCTCCGAATTCGCCTCGAAATTGCCTGAAATTAAATTGACTTGTATTAGCAGCTAAACTTGGAATTATTATCTGGTCCCTCAAATTAAGTCCGTCTCGTATAGCCACCCAATATCCATCAGTGCTACTTATAGAAATACTCCTGTCTTCAAATCCTTCCGGGGTTTTGACCCGAACCAGTGGGTTATCGAAACTACCTCTTAATCCTTGTTGAGGCATTCTTATCACATTTTTTTCTTCTTGAATAATTATGTTAGCGACAGTACTCAGACCTTCTCTGGGTACTACTCTAGGCGGAAATCTCACGCTAATTCTAACTGGATAACTAACCACCGTTTGTTCGACTTCCGGTGTGGCGTTTATAGATGTTAACCTCCCCTCTAATCGCCTGTTAGGCATCGCATCAAATGTCAAGTCTACTTTGCTTCCCACTCCAATTGATAAAATATCAATCTCATCAACTAAACCCTCTATTTCGGTTGTTGCAGGATCGGATATCTCCAGGATAGGCGCTTGTGATCCGACTGAATCTCCAACCACTACGTGCACTTTAGATATAATCCCTGAAAATGGCGCCCTCAAAATCGCCTGGCCCAGTTTTTTGTTCGCATCACGCAGGGTTTCAGCCGAAACATTAACATCCGATTCTAAAAGCGTGATTTCTAGATGGTCCGGTTCAACCAAAGATTCAGAAAACTGATCATCTGCGTCTGCCAATTCCGCTTTAGCAAGTTCCAATTGTTTTTTACGAAGATCAACAAGAAGGGGATCTGCTCCGGTCAACATATCCTCTAAATCCTCTTCTAAGAGANTAACCTGAGCTGACGAATGCTTAATTGCGACTTCCAATAAAGCTTCATCTAACTCAGGTAATGCAGCTTGCTTATCAGATAGATGTTTACCTGCGACGGAAAGTTCAGCTTGGGCAAACTTGACTGAAGATAGCCAACTGGCCTTCTCGGCGGAATCAACCCCCAACAATAGCTCCGCTAATAATTTATTGGCCGCAGTTAACCTGGCTTGTTCCAATGAAAGATTTGATTCCAATCGCTCTAACTCAAATAACCTGGCCCGTGCATTCTCGTAATCTTCCTGAAGAATTGG
>PAMF01000015.1:0-13129 GCA_002707185.1 Chloroflexota bacterium
GTTCATTGTTTTTCTCCTGACTTTTAACAGTAAGGTTAGCCATTTCGCAATATATAGTATTATATTTCCAGACGTCAACCCACCTAATCATGATAATCATAGCCTTTATATATATGATAATGGTATGCTTGAAGACGTGACCCGTAAGCTGTTACCCCTATTCAGTGTCCCGCATCTAAGGTTAGCGCTTGTTTACGAATGGCGATCAACTAAAAACGTAAACAGCAAATCAAGAAGAATATATAAATTGATAGAATCTGGTCATAATAGGACGTCAGGTGTGCCTACTTATTGATGAATATGAAAGGAATAAGTGATCTGAAAGGTAAACGCCTTTCGAGGTGTGACATCCGGGTATTTGGGGCTTTCTTTATTATTCGGCAGTAGAGCCTGCAAACGCGGCGTTCAAATAGAATAAGATCAAAACACGGGACTTGTAATCAAACTCCCCGTTAACAGCTTTAAAACTATGTCTTCTTATCGAATTCCGTCTGCCGTAATTCAATTCTTCTGATCTTACCGCTCACTGTTTTTGGAAGTTCACTAACAAATTCAATCAATCTTGGGTATTTGTACGGAGCTGTAGTATTTCTAACGTGGGTCTGAAGATTCTCGACTAACTCTTCAGATGGCAAGTATCCGGGCGCTAGTATGATGAATGCTTTGACTACTTCTCCTCGCATTTCGTCAGGACTGGCCACCACGGCTGATTCAGCAACAGCAGGATGTTCTATGAGCGCACTTTCAACCTCAAAAGGACCAATTCGGTAGCCGGCGGATATGATGACATCATCAGCTCTACCTACAAACCAGAAATATCCATCAGTATCCTTATATGCTTTGTCACCTGTGAAATACCAGTCGCCAGAAAATGAAGCTGACATTGCCTCAGGACTACGCCAGTACTCTTTGAAGAGTCCCACAGGTCTATCAGGTTTGANTTTCACGGNTATNTGTCCTTCCTCACCNTCAGGAANCTCATTTCCGTTATCATCCACTATCCTGATCGTAAANCCNGGCACAGGTTTTCCCATCGATCCCGGTTTAATTTCGTTGCACCTGAAGTTACCAACCAGAAGAACCGTCTCGGTTTGACCATACCCATCATAAATTTTTAGACCTGTCCCATCCTCCCATTGTTTCATAACCTCTGGGTTAAGAGGTTCTCCAGCTCCGGTNCAATGCCTAAGATACTTAAANTCGTACNGACTGAGATCTTCTAANACCATCATCCTATAAGCGGTAGGNGGAGCACAGAACGATGTCACTCCGTAGCGTCCGATCATTTCAAGGGTCATCTGGGCATCGAACCGACCACGGGCATCGTGTTGCATTACAGCAGCACCGATACTCCACTGGCCGAATAATTTTCCGTAGGCTGCTTTAGCCCATCCTGTATCAGAAAGTGTCCACATTAGATCTGTCGGTTTTAAGTCATGCCAGTATTTAGCGGTAAGAATATGACCTATAGCACAAGAAGCCTGGGTATGTACTACCATCTTGGGATATCCAACCGTTCCTGAGGTAAAATAAATTAGCAGAGGGTCATCGCTACGAGTCGTTTCAATGGTATCGAGTACCGTAGATGCCGATTCAATCTGATCAGCGAATGAGAACCAACCCTGGCGGTCTCCACCGACAACCACCAATGATTTCAAGGTAGGACAACCACCTGCGGCGGAGTTCACCTTATCTGAATTTTCAAAATCCGTGATTGCCATACTGGCTTCTGATTCGGTGATACGATATTCAATATCTTTAGCNGTTAACAAGGTAGTAGCCGGCATTGGTATTGCGCCTATCTTAAACGATCCAAGCATNACCACATACCATTCGGGAATCCTAGGCAACATCACAAAGACACGGTCACCCTTTTTTATACCCTGGGATTTCAGTACATTCGCGTATTTATCAGACAATACTTTAAGATCCCANAAGGTATGGTATTGAGCCAGNTTCCCAGTTGAATCCACAGAAATAAGCGCCACCTTAGTTCGGTCCTGCGCCCATTTATCAACCACGTCGAATCCGAAGTTAAAATATTGAGGTATCTCTAACCTATCATTCGCAAAAGCATATTGGTAATCGGTCATATTCGGTTCAGTTGTAATGATTTCCATAAAACCTCGGGGTGTTCTAATAATTACAGGGGCAACCGTTACATGTTAGACAACGTTCGCGATCAGCGTCATTCGATTGACTTTGGATACTCTCACCTCATATTGCAGATGGAAANTTCGGCTCCCTTTTTTCCTTAACAGATTGTAATCCTTCTGAGATATCACTCCCAAAAAATCCCAACATCTCTAAGGCCAGGGAATAGTCGAAGGCTGTATGTTCTGCCATGCGTAACCATTGATTCAACGAACGTTTTGTATATTTCAGAGCAAGTTGGGAGCCCTGTGCTAATTTACCTGCTACCGACATAGCCCGATCCATAAGTTCGTCATGCGGCACTACCAAACTTACGAGGCCCAATCGCTCTGCTTCGGTGCCATCCATGAATTCGCAGGTCAACAGATAATATTTGGCTTTTGCCATCCCGATAAGTAATGGCCAGATAACTGCTGCATGGTCTCCTGCAGCTACGCCCAACCTAACATGCCCGTCTGTAAAACGNGCTTTGTCTGAAGCGATAGAGATATCGGCCANTAACGCAACNGCTAGNCCAGCNCCCACCGCAACNCCGTTAATAGCAGATATGACGGGTTTGTCCAGGTTAATTAGATTATGGACAATATTCCTAGCCTCCTCCATCGTACCTGCTATCACTTCTGCGTTTCCGATTGATTGTTCAATCAAATCAAAATCTCCTCCAGCGGAGAAAGCAGGCCCAGCACCTGTTACGACTGCTACTCGAACATTCTTGTCGTTCCCNATATCTAGCCAAATCCGGCTAAGTTCGTTGTGCAAATTTGCATCTGTCGCATTAAATTTCTCGGGTCTATTAATGGTAATCAAAGCAACACCATCATTGACCNGGATAATCAAATCTTTGTAACTACTGTAATCAACCATCTTATNTTTCATACCTTCTAGAATTTCAGATCTCGGTAGAGCTCCNTTTAATGTGTCAACGCTATATTTCAAGCACTAATAAAAAGCACCGTTACCGGTCAACCGATGTATCTCATTCTGTGACAGTCCAAGCACTTCACCATACACGTATTCATTATCTTCACCGATATTATGATAATCGCCGTATACCATTGGCGTACCNGACATATGTACTGGGACTACGGACGCCATACCCTCTCCCTCAATCCAATCATAAGCAGGTTTACCTCTCTCCGCCGTAAAATATTTGGACGGCTGGTAAAATCCGCGATCGCGTAGATGTCTACTGCCATGTAGATCCTGGCCTTTAGAAACAATACTGGCCGGTATGGCTTCACGTTGCATCATCTCCATAAGCTCTTCGGCATCCTGTGTTTTCGTCCATTCCGAGATCAGTTTATCTAGCCGTTCATGGTTTCGTAACCGGGCCTCCACGTTAGAAAACTCAGCCTCATTACCCCATCCAGGCGATCCTAAAATTCTAATGAAACTGTGCCATTGTGTTTCGTTTTGCACTGCAATTGCACACCAGCGATCCTCTCCTCTACACGGATATACCCCGTGGGGAGCCATGCAGAAATCCCTATTACCTATCCTGCTCGGTGCTTGCTGGTTTACCTGATAGTCGAGGAGTGCTGGACCTGCAGTTACCGCCCCCGATTTGAAGATTGAAGACTCCATAATTGCAGAATCTCCTGTATATGCACGGCGCATCAATGCCCCTATGATGGCCGCGGGTTGAAATACCCCAGTATGGTAATCTGAATATGAGGTGTTGATGGTTGCTGGAGGCTCGCCTTCTTCGCCGCTCATCAATGACACGCCACCCATATGCTGAACCAAAATGCCGTAAGATTTATAGGTGTAATATGGACCTATCCCACCTAGACCGGTCTGCCACATGACGACTATATCCGGACGTATGGATCTAACCTCGGGAAAATCTATGCCCCAGCGATCAAGAATATTTCTCCTGAAGTTAGTCATGAAAACATCACTGATGCTTAGTAGCTTTCGAAATACTGCCAACCCGTCAGGAGTCCTAACGTCAAGAGAAATTCTTTTTTTGTTCCGTTGGAATTCAGGTTGACCGGCACCTCTCGACCAGGCAGGAATAAAGGCCATCTCATCCAGCACTTTGTTGGTCTCGACCTTAATCACTTCAGCGCCTAGCGAAGCTAGAATCCTTCCAGTCAGTGGTAAAGCCACATAAGGTCCCAATTCTAGAACTCGTAAACCCTTCAAAGCTCGGTCAGCCATTAAATCACACCATTATCTTTGAGAATTTTTAACTCTTCCTGGGTGAACTTCATTTCGTCCACATAGATGTCTACATTGTGGGCTCCCAATATAGGAGCAGGATTTGTTTGAGGTGTAACCTCATCGCTATCAAAAACTCCAAGGGGATATTTGATCGAACCTGTTTGTGGATGATCCACAGAATACCAAAAATTGCTGGCAGCTAATTGTGGATCTCTCAACAGGTCTTCGACATTGTTAACCGGTATAAAGACCAGGTTTCTTTTCTGCCCTTCATGAAAAAGGTAATCGCTCGAGAATCTGACCGTGAAATCGACAACCATAGCTGTAATGATATCGATGTATGGTGCGCGGTCCTGGTTACCTCCCTTGTATACCTCACTTAGCACTTCAGAATCACCTGTTACCTCATAAATCCAATTGGAAAGAGCTTCCCACTCGCGAGGTGTGATAATTCCTAAGGCAATCCATCCATCTTCACTTGGGTATGCTCCTAATGGAATTACCAGGGTCGAATTTGTCCCAACTCTCGTTACATTCTCCCCTAAGAATTGCCAAGCCAACGCTGGATGTGCATCTGTGTAATATGTGATAAGTGCTTCCTGAAGAGAAATATCTATGTACTGACCTTGTCCTCCAAGTATGTCCCTATAATACAAAGCCGCCAGGATAGAGGTCGCAGCGTATTGAGCACCGGGAAAATGAGATTGTTCGTTACCTTGTCTAACAGGTGGCCCGTCTGGTTCTCCGGTTATCTGCATGAAACCGCTAGCAGCCATCAGAGTTAAGTCTGTTGCTTTATAATCTCTCCAATTCCCAGTCTGNCCAAAAGGAGTTAATGAAGCCATAACTAGATTTGGGTTTAGAACTCTTAGCGAGTCATAATCCAATCCTAAGGAAGCCATGTAGCCAACAGGGAAACTCTCTAAAACCACGTCTGCATCCAAAATCATCCGCTTAAATATTTGTTGGCCTGAGTCATGGTTTAAATTTAAGGTGACAGATTTCTTATTCGTGTTATAAAAGAGAAAATATCCACTCCCTTCTCCCGAATCCTGTTCGCCAACGAATGGCGGTTTGAACCGGCCAGACTCCCCATTAGGCGGTTCTATTTTTACTACATCGGCTCCATAATCAGCTAGGAATTTGCCGCAAAAAACACCTTCTGGACCGGTAAGGTCAAGAACTCTGTAAGGCGGTAATAAATTTGAATCCCCAGGTGGAATCGCAGGCATATATCCTCAATATTACTAAATTTTCTGGTAATACCTACGGGAGTCTGGGACACTAATCTACCAGTTTGAATTTGGGTAATGTGATGTCGTCGTCCATCTGTTCGAACACAACTTGCACAGCCATTCCAATCTGGAGATCCTCATCGTGAAAATCTATCAGATTACTAATCATATGCACCCCTTCGTCTAATTCAACTTCCAACACTACCCAGGGTATTCGACCTAATAGTGGCCTGCTTACGGGTTGTCGAGTTACCGTAAAGGTAAATATTGTTCCTTTCCCAGAAGATTCAATCCAGTCAAGGTCGGATGATCCACAATATGCACAATTGGGGCGCGGAGGATGGTTAAATTGTTCGCACAGCTTACAATGCTGTAGTACCAAAACATGTTCTTTGCATTTGTCGAACCAATATTGGTTATCGATACTAGGAACAGGCAGCGGAAAGGGAACTAACGTCATTAGTACTACCTCCTCAATATAAGAGCGCCTGAACCGTCCCCGCTATCCACCAATCCCAGTTGCGCATTCTCCACTTGAGCATAGGATTGGTGTCGGAGTTGTCGAACTACTTCAATAATTTGGTTCATGCCTTGCAAGTAAGCTTCAGATAAGTGCCCTCCCGAAGTGTTAACGGGAAGCTGACCCCCGAGTTCGATCCGACCATCGGAGACAAATGGACCCCCTTCCCCTCTATTGCAAAATCCGTAGTCTTCTAATTTCGTGATTACAACGGGACTAAAATGATCGTAAAATCCGACCACATCGATATCCTCAGGTTTCACTCCTGCACTGGCAAAAAGCTCGGGAGCCAAACGTGAAGCTCCATTTTCATCCCAGTTCCCGCCTCGATCTCCTGTCCCTGCAGGCAAAGACTGACCTGCACCCATTATAAATACAGGGGGTTCCGAACTACTAAAAGTGGAATCAGCTGAAGAGACGATAAAAGCATTGGCTCCATCTGCCTCTAAAGCACAATCGAATATCCTGAGTGGGTCAAAAAATACCTTACTGTCCAGATAATCTTCCATCGTGATAGGTCTGCCATACATAATGGCCTTCGGGTTTAAACACGCATGTTTACGGAAGGCTAGAGCAACGCCCCCGAAATGCTCCATTTTAGTTCCGAATTCATGCATATGCCTTCGTGCTCTCATAGCACTAGATTGTCCCGGAACCAAAAGTCCATATGGTTCTGTAAATGCGGAAGTACCTTGACCTCTCCTCGTTGTTACTACCCCTGAACCATACCGGGCACCGGATCGCCCGTTAACAGACCTAAATACCATAACGTTGTTAGCCATGCCGTTGGCCACCGCCATCGCTGCTTGGATGACTAGTCCGCATGCAGCCCCACCTAGGGGCCCCAGTTCGCCGTAATACCTCAAGTGTGGGATACCCAAACATGCTGCTAACTCGCCCTGAGGAGTAGAGTCGGCGGTAAATTTCAATATCCCGTCAATATCCGATGATCTAAGGCCAGCATCTGCTATGGCTTTTTCGGCCGCCTCGACTGCCATTTCCAGTTCAGATCGACCCGATTCTCGATTATAGGTAGTTTCACCGATGCCTATAATTGCGGCCTTGTCCTTAATATTGTTTTTTGCAGTCATGTTTTTCCTGTAATTGAATTAATTATCGTGAGATGTCATCATCCGTANAGTTGAATAAGGTCGCTATTTGGGTTGAATGAATTCCAAAATCGCTTGTTTGATGGGTGATGTCCCCAGCCCGTTAGTTAATATAATTATGACACTATAGTATGGCGATCGGATTGACAGGTGAACCAGTCCCGCCTACCACTCGTAAGGGATTAACTGTCAATAAAAATTCGTATTGTCCTTCCTCAGCACATGAATCGGACAAGGGTTCCAAAAGCGCGTTATCCAACAATCCTATGCCATAAGCGAATATGGAGCCGTGAACCGACCAAGGGAGATCATATCCGTTAGGGGTAAAATCCATCATATCCCAAACCAACAGACAACAATCAGACTCTCTAATAAACTTAAGGCATGAAGCATGCAACCCAGGTCTCGCAGTAGAATCGCTGCCCCAAAGGGGATTTCCATCTTGNTTCCATTTCTCTCGCCCGCTGTATACAACAAGAGCATCACCAGGCTCTAGCGACACACCTTGCTTATTGGCTATGTCCTCAAGTTCCCATCCATGCACNGGGTTTTCCATATCCACATACGGCACTCCTCTGTGTCTGGGAACNTCCAATAGCACTCCTCGAGTTATTATCCCTTCTTTCCATTGGTCAACNGATCCCCAAACTGCTCCATCCATATTAGCGGCTTCATCAGGGTGGCGACCGTTCCACATTCCATCTTCATTCCATACATGACATAACGCATCTAAGTGGGTTGTCGCTGTACCATGATAAGAAATCCCGTAAAAGTCTCCATAATAACCGGCCTCTTCGCCTCTGGAGACTCGATTCATATAATGCAATGCAGGGGTTGGATTATTCGCTGCAGGGGTCTTCGGAAACTCTCTACTTAAGCAAATGGCTTTGCCAGATTTGACCGTCCTGGTAGCTGCCAAACGTTTCTCTGCTGTCACCATGTTCACGGCACCAACCTGATCATCCGCACCCCAGCGACCCCAGTTACGATCTTCTTTTAGGTAACCTACAACCTCTTCCTTAGTAGGTATTCTGCGTTCCATATCCAAACCTCACTGTTATATTATTGAAACTTTAGGGAGGTATCTCGAGAGCCGGTCTAGCTAGCGCTAATAGCTGATGGACCTTAACGCCGCCACGATACCAGAAGGGTTCAACCCTTGCAAATTACCTATCGATGTCGAGTATAGGTTATCTGGAGTTGTTTAGTAGGGGTACGGGGCTAGGAAAACGCGACCCTAGCCTACTTAGAAGAGGATCACCAGTAGATCTATAGGCGTTCACCGGCCTTTTATCTCCTGTTTAAATATATGTGTCATCGCGTTACAATGTTCACCATCAATCAAGGTGCCACTTGCAAATAAAACTAGTGAGTTGTAGACATGAACTGGGTAGATATTCTGGTGTTAGTGATATTAGTAATTGCTGGTTACAAAGGGTTTAAATCTGGCCTAGTGAGAATGGGAGTCTTTCTCGTAGTAATGGGTATAGGTTTGGCTCTATCTAGCCGTTTAACTCAACCCATTTCAAATTTGTTACCTTCAATGTCTGAGAACGATCGAGTGCAAAGCCTAATAGTCTTTTTGGTATTGATAATAGCTCTTATCATAGGAGCCGAGATTATAAATCGGGTCTTGGTGACTATAATCAAGTTCGTACCGTTAGGCGGTTTGGCAAATAATCTTGCTGGGACTGCAATTGGATTGATCGTAGGATTAGTTATCATGTCAGCTTTATTGGCAGGAATGCAAAAATTCCCCTTTGGTAGTATCCAAGAGGATATTGCTAGTTCTTCAACAGGGTCTTTTTTAGCGGATAATTTCGACACTGTGATTCGAGGGTTTAAGCTTATACCTAGTGATTGGGACCAAGACATCAAAAACAGAATGGGAACTCTACCGGCTCAAACAATATTCCTGGGGCGTACTGAATATTAGGATTGCATCGGTTGCTAAATTTCAGTTAGATTTATTTGAAATATATAACTATAATCTTCCGGACGTATATCAGGAGAATTATAAATGTCACGATTTTCTATCGGAATGGCGCTATTCATCTTAGCCCTAACCATATCATTGTCATTAACAACATATGTTGACACATCTCTGGCGCAAGGTACTCCACCAACCCATGCTTTTAAAGGAACCATAGTTAATGCTGCGGGCAACCCCGTCAGAGACGGGGCCAATATGAAGGCATTGATCGATGGGAATACGGTGGCCCAGAGCACAGCTCAAGGCGGACAGTACAAGCTAATTGTGACGCAGCCCCAAGGCGTATCTTTTTCTGGAAAAACCGTCACGTTCACAGTCGGGCAATACAAGGTTAACGAAACTGCCAAGTGGCAACCGGGCAGCAACAGCGTGATGAATCTGACGGGTCAAACACAGCAAAATACTATAAATAGGGCTCGCGGTGCTATAGCAGGATTCATAGATCCTAACCGGACTGGTTCCCAAAACCAACCACCCCAAGCTCCTCAACAAGACTCGAGAGCATTAGAACAACGTCTCAACGAAGAAAAAGAACAGCGTATCGCTCAAATCAGAGCAGGATTTCAGCAAGTTATGGATCAAGCCCAAATGGACGCTGATCGAGAAAAAGAAGAAGCTAAACTCAATTACGATATGGAATTACGAAACATCGAGAACGACTCTGGCCAAAACGGAGAAGCATCGATGCACCAGCAAGAATTAAACGAAACTCAGCGTCAATACGACGACGCAAAGCAGCGAGGTGCAGGAAGGCAACACTTGGATGAACTAGAGCGTAGGTTAATCCGGGTACGTGGCAATTTGGAAAGAGCCCGGAGCCAGTCTACTGGAGACAATAGTCGGAGAACAAGTAATGCGAAAATGGAATACGATCGCCGCGTGTCACAGGCAGATCGCCAACTCCGTGAACAACTTAGTCGCATGAAACAAGAGATGAGCCGTGAAATTGGCAACATAGAAAGAGAATTTGGGCAACAACTACGATCTCAACAAGAAGAAGCCCAACGGCAACAATCTGATCAACAGCGTATGGCACGAGAAGAGCAATCGCAACAAAAACGTATGGATATGGAAAAGCAAAGAGAAGATCAGCGGTTCCAGCAAGAAGAAGACCGTATGAAACGAGAAATGGAAATGCAAGATGAACGCATGAAGCGGGAAATGCAAATGGATGAACAGCGCATGCGTATGGAAGAGGATAGAATGCGACGGATGGGACAGGGTAGCGGACCCGGAATGGGGCCCGGCGGCGAAGGCCCAGAGGGCATGTCACTTGGAGGGCCTATGAAAACCAGAGGATTCTTGATGAATCCAAAACCAGGATCACAAGCCCAAGGTTTTAACGCTGCTATGGATCCGACTATGCTGGCCATGATCGGTATAGCAATTACGGTTCTAGCTACCGGTTTAACACTTTTTAAAGGAAATTAACCATGCTACATAGAGTTGGATCCAGACTTATAATCAGCACAATCCTATCATCTCCTTTTTTCATAAGTGGAGGCCTAGCTTTCTTAGATCCTAGTGTCCCGATCCTACTCAGGTTAATGGTACTTGCTGTAGGGGGAGTTATCGTAGCCCTGGGTACTTATATGAGCCTATCAGGGGTAGCACCGACCCCTAGCCTGGCGGCAGGCGAAAGAGAAATTATCGTGAGACATCCCTCCATGAAACCTGCTTATGCTCGGGTGATGCTGAGTATCCCATTCATCATCGCTACGGGATATTTATTCACGTTTACCGAATATCCATATGTTTATCCCTTCGTAACATTCATGATCGGCTTATATTTCCTGTTCAAAGGAATCATGAAATACATGCGCAATCTTCATATCACCTACACCATTACCGATAGNCGGGTAATGCACATGTANAAATTTCTGTGGCTTCACACCAANGAGATACCTGTAGCNCGTTTGATNTCGATATCTGAATCAAGAAGCTTTTTNGAAATTTTGACGGGTCGNGGTACAGTAGTAGCATCGGCNGGNATCGGATCNGCNCANGTNGTGAAGATCGAAGANATTGACAATGTCACTCCAGTGGCAGAAGCACTCCGCGAAATGCTCCCGTCCAATGCGTAGTAATAATTAACTGTTTCGAAAATAAATTTTGGGCAAAGCACACCATAAACATTGGGGAGAGTGTCCACCTCTGTCCCATTGGGCATCAAACCACGGGAACCTTTTTAAGTATTAGTGTTTAACAAAAGGCTTTACAGGAACATCTAATGATCAATCAAGTAACCGGAGTGATAGCTCGGAGTAAGGGGTCTCCTGTTGAATTAACTACTATCCTCGTACCCGACCCTGGCAAAGGCGAAGTATTAGTCAGGGTAAAAGCCTGTGGCGTGTGCCACACAGACCTGCATTACAGAGAAGGGTCTATAAATAACGATTTCCCTTTTCTCCTAGGGCATGAAGCCTCTGGGATCATAGAATCTGTAGGCGAGGATGTGACCAGCGTCCAGCCNGGCGACTTTGTTATTCTAGCTTGGCGAGCACCCTGCGGTTCATGTAGGTCCTGCGCGCGAGGTTATCCCTGGTATTGCTTCTCTAGCCGAAACGCGACACAGTCTATGACCCTAAGTGACGGAACTCCATTATCACCCGCATTGGGCATTGGCGCCTTTTCAGAATTAACCCTCGTAGATGCCGGACAAGCAGTGAAGGTTGATTCCAAGGCTAGTCCCGCGGCCTCAGGATTGGTCGGTTGNGGAATTATGGCAGGCCTGGGTGCTGCCATGAACACCGGTGGTGTTAAAAGAGGTGATTCTGTCGCAGTGTTCGGATGCGGCGGTGTAGGAGACGCAGCCATAGCAGGTTCAAAATTAGCTGGCGCTAAGACCATAATAGGAGTTGATCTCGATGACCAGAAGCTCCTATGGGCTAAGGAATTCGGCGCAACCCATACTGTAAATGCANCCTCCACCGATCCCGTAGAAAANATAAGAGANCTCACCCANGGNAACGGTGTGGACGTATCGATAGAAGCAGTCGGGAACCCTAAAACCTACGAACAAGCATTTTATGCTCGTGATCACGCAGGAATCTTGGTGTTAGTTGGAGTCCCAAACCCTGAAATGAAAATAGAACTCCCCTTAATAGATATTTTCGGACGTGGCGGTAGCTTAAAATCATCCTGGTATGGGGACTGCCTACCCACTCGCGATTTTCCAATGTTAATAGATCTTTATTTACAGGGACGCCTAGATTTAGATAAATTCGTGTCTGAAACTATCCCAATTGACGCAGTTGAGACAGCTTTCNACAAAATGGAACAAGGGNAAGTCTTGAGGTCAGTAGTGATTTTCTGACCTTTCCCTTTAAACGTAACCCCATCAATATAGACTCAGAAAAGGGCATACAATCTCGGCCGGCTACTGACTATTACGCATCCCTAGAGGAGAATTGATAATGAAGTACGGCGCAATGATGTTTTCAACGGATTATTCAATCAGACCGGATGACTTGGCGAAAATGCTGGAAGAGCGCGGCTTCGAATCTATGTGGGTCCCTGAACATACTCACATACCAGCCAATAGACAAAGCGCTTGGCCNGGTGGCGGGGATCTTCCGAAAGATTATTGGCACACATATGATCCTTTCGTGGCACTCACTGCAGCAGCCGCNGTCACAAACACAATCAAACTTGGAACCGGCATTTGCCTTATGATTGAGCGCGACCCNATTACNACGGCAAAAGAAATAGCGAGCCTCGATCTCATATCTAATGGGAGGTTCATATTTGGTATTGGTGGGGGGTGGAATTCCGAAGAAATGGAGGACCACGGGACTGATTTTAGGACTCGGTGGCGCGTCCTTAGAGAAAACATCTTGGCTATGAAACAAATTTGGACCGCCGATGAAGCAGAGTTTCACGGTGAATATGTAAATTTCGACAAGATGTGGGCTTATCCGAAACCACTACAAAAACCTCATCCACCAATATT
>PAMF01000015.1:13134-18136 GCA_002707185.1 Chloroflexota bacterium
GAGGAGACGGTCCGACTACTTTTGACAGGGTTGTCGAATATTGTGATGGATGGATGCCCATTGGGAGCCGTAATTCGGGCGGACCAAGTTTATCGGAGAAAATCGTACTCCTTAAACGTCAAGCATCCGAAGCAGGCCGAGATCCGGAATCTTTAGACATCACTAGCTTCGGAGTACGCCCTGACCCTGAATTGGTCACCAGACTTGAGGAATCCGGAGTAAATAGGATTATATTCACATTGCCATCGGAAGAACGAGCACAAGTCACCCCTTTGATAGACGAATGCGCACGTTTAATTTCTTAATGACAACACTAGATGTAACAGAGAACTGATCTACAGAAGGGCTATCCTNCATCAGCAGGTAAGAACGCGTTAGGAACTATAGCACTGCCCTGCCCGACGCCCGTGGTGTCACCTCGTTGATTTTTTACTTCAATATTTANCGCCACCCGACTGCCATTGGCCTCTCGAGAAGTACCNGTCACAGTACCTGAAAATGTGATTGTGTCTCCAGGCCTTACTGGTCTCAAAAATCGTAGGTCGACTGAACCGGTGTGATTAAACACTTCTGGACCAAAATGACGTCTCATCATTTCAATCGCAAATGTTAGAGACATACGACCGGAAGCCACCGTGCCTTCTGTTCCGAGAGTTTCCCGAGCAGCGTGTTCATCAGTGAACTGGGAAGGACCGGTATTGCCTGCGCTGCCCTCAAATAAATTAATCGCTTCCTGAGTCAGTTCCTTAGTTAGAGGAGCGATTTTATCTCCTTCTTCGTAGTTCCGGATTACCCTCCCCATTTCTTACCAACCTCCGATGGCTGCTTAAGTTCATGAGTTATGACTCTATCTATCAACCGGCCATCTTCATCTACGGAAATCGCTTCAGTCACTATATAATTCTTACCCCGCCTAAGGTACTTATCTGCAATCCATGCGGTAACAATCAACCGCTTCCCAGCTCTAGGCGGGTTATAGCAATGAAAAGCACAGCGCGCATTCACTGAACCCGCATCTGTGTATTTAGAGTTGTATTGCCTAACATCGACCTTGTGAGAGATTGTAGGGAAGCTAGCTTCAGGATCCATAACTCCCTGCCTATAAGTATCAATCATATCTTGGGTCAATGTATATTCAAATTTGTCAAAAGTCTCTCCGACTTCTAACGCATCCCAATTAAGCTCAACTTTATTATCCAATTCAGACATAAATTTTCACTCTTTACTCATAGTACTAAAAGCCAATATCTGCATCTTTTGTTAAATCCACTTAACTGCACATTTCAGATACTTTAAGAAACCGGAAAGTTATCTGGTGCGAGGGCAACTATACGGTGCGTCTAAACAGTATACCCGAGTAAATGTTTGGCTGCTATATGATTTATCTAGCCTAGCTTATACGTGACAAATCATTGACACCCAGAAGCTCTTAAGCCGGAGTTCAATCATTTGTTGGACATCATAAGAACTGTAAGATAAGTTTATACATACAATTATGGATGACTGAATCAACCTAGATAAATTAGGGTAATAAGATATGACTACACGTACTTCCTATTCTCTAAAAAAACCAATTGGAGTCTTTTACGAACATCCAGAATGGTTTAATCCCATGTTTGATGAATTGGATAAGCGGGGAATACCCTATGAAAAACTACTCGCTACCCAACATCATTTCGATCCTGAGGAAGAATCAAGTCAATATTCTTTAATTTTGAACCGCATGAGCCCGTCAGCGTTTACCAGGGGAAATGGTCACGCTATTTTTTATACACTTCAGTACTTAGCNCATCTAAAAACCATTGGTGCTAATGTACTGAATGGTTATGATGCCTACGTGAATGAATTTTCAAAGGCTCGCCAACTAAAACTCCTCCACAACCTTGGCCTTAGACATCCTAAATCTTATGTCATTAATCATCCGTCTCAAGCGGTAATCGCATCTAAAAATCTACGGTTCCCAATAATAATTAAGCCAAATATAGGTGGGAGTGGGGCCCACATCATAAAATTCAACACTCCCCAAGAGCTAGAAATTGCTGTCAACTCCGGTTCCATAGAATTGGGTATGGATCAAGCCGCAATACTCCAAGAATATCTAGAGGCCAAGGACAACCGGATTATACGCATAGAGATCCTAGGCGGAGAATTTCTATATGCAATACAAGTATTTTTAAGTTCCGGTGAATTCAACCTCTGCCCTGCTGATTATTGCAAGCCGTCCGATGAACCACAATCCATCAATAACACCCCCTTAGATGATCCAAACACAACCAACAGAGCACCGGTAGCAATCTTTAATCCTCCCGCTCAAATCATAGAGAATGCCAGGAAGATCATGACAGCCAGCAACATAGAAGTTGGGGGAGTTGAATATTTGATCAATGAATCCGACGGGCTTGAATATTATTATGACATTAACGCATTATCTAATTTCGTCGCAAATCCTAATGAGATAGTCGGATTTGACCCTTTCCCATCGCTTGTCGACTTTGTAGTCAGCCGTGCTAACGAACCCTTGGCAGTCACTTTATAATATAAAACCTTAAAAATAGATAGAAGGAAAAGGTTATTGATAATGGAATCTAGACCACAACCCAATATATTATCCCAGTCCGTGGGGAGCCATTCATTAATTACTACTATAGGAGCTAATCCCGGAGAAAGAGGACCATGGTCGTTGGTTTCTTCCATACCGAATTCCGATATAGACATGTTAGGCCCATCGCCCGAATACCTTTCCGTAGCAGCCTGGGCTGCTTGAACTGTAGTTACAGTGGTAGGCGTAGCCTATCGTGGAAAAATACCTCTGGAAAACATTGAGGTAGATTTTGAAGTGGAACCTCTCGAACGGCCTCAAACAATCGGATTTGGAGTAAAGAAATCGATAATTCTACAGGGAAACATCAGCGACTCTGAGAAGGTCAGACTGGAGAGAGCAGCCGCCTACTGTCCAGTGGGACAAGCCTTAACCAAGGGATCCATAAAAATAGAAGACGAAATACGATGGGAATCCGGGGACGTCGCTGTGGTTCCATTAACTTCTGAGATTGATCAATCCTTATATACCCGTCTCGCGGCCGTACCGTCAGGGTCAGTTCATGGCCGTTATTTAATTGATACAAAAGAGTACAACGGCGAAGGAGAGATGGAACACGAGGGGGAAGTAGAGGTTTATGTAGCGAGCAATAACCTCACACGATCAAGCCGATGGAGCTTTCTTGCAGGGCACAGCTCAAACGGGTGGGTACCGCCTCCGTTTCCTTTCGCGCAAGCTGCCTGGACCGCGTCTACTACGGCTACGCTAGATACACTGCTCCCGCAATCTCAAGCCACGGTAGGCCTCGTGATGGACCCGGCTGGAGGAAGAGGCCAGTCCCAGGGCAACGCAGCTGCCGGTAAGATTGGAGAGAGGAATATTAGGAGAATTGTAGGAATTGCGGGAAGCCCTCAGACTAATCCTGTTGAAGCGATCGGGGCGGCTTTACAAATGGACCCTATCACTGCTGCTTATCGCGGCGCAGGAATTGTCTTGGATGAGATAACCACTATTGAAAACATTTAGATTTAGCGATATCCCAAAACAATAAATCACATAGGCGATCACTGCCACTTGCAATCACTGACACCACATAAATTAAGCTTGGGTTTGTTTGGCGCTAATTGTTCGGGCGGCCTTGCGGTCACCACAATCCCCGAGAGGTGGGTAGCTAGTTGGGAAAATAACCAAAAACTAGCCGTAATGGCAGATACTGCCGGACTTGATTTCATGTTACCCCTGGGACGCTGGAAAGGTTATGGAGGCGAAACAGATCATAACGGGTCGAGTTTCGAAACATTAACCTGGGCGGCCGGGATACTTGCCAGCACAAATAACCTGCTGGCCTTCGGAACTGTGCATGTTCCTTTATTTAATCCTGTAACCGCCTCCAAACAAATTACAACTGCCCACCATATCGGCAAAGGCCGACTTGGCCTCAATATAGTTTGTGGATGGAATCCAAGCGAATTCAATATGCTTGGAGTGGATCTTGACGAACTTCAGAACCGTTATGCCCAAGGACAAGAATGGTTAGATATCCTACGGAGCACTTGGCAAGAAGGAGAATTCGACTATAACGGGAAATATTACCGCGTTACTGGAACCAACCTTTACCCTAAGCCCTACGCTGGCCAGCGCCCAACAATATTATGTGCGGGATATTCTGAACAGGGACGAGATTTCGCAGCTAGAAACGCAGATATAATGTTCACTGCGATACGAGAGAACATCGACGAGGCACCGGCAAATATTGCGACCTTAAAATCCTTGGCCAAGTCTTATAACAGGCAAATTGGAGTCTTCACCAACGTATCCATCGTATGCCGTCCTAGCCAAAAGGAAGCTGAAGATTATTTTCATTATTACGCTATAGAAAACGCTGATACAGAAGCGGTAGAAAATATGGTTGTGGGCCGAGGTCTAGATAGACCCGAGGTAACCGAAGAACAACGTCACCGTTTTCGCAGGCACGCTGCCAGTGGCAACGGCGCCTTGCCAATTGTGGGCAATCCTGACCAGGTCGTCTCGATAATGAAGAATTTGTATGACTATGGTATCTCTGCACTGGCAATGGGATTTGCAAATTACATCGACCATCTACCCTATTTCGAGAGTGAAGTATTACCCAGGTTAGTTTCAGCAGGACTACGCGTAAACTAGCTTACGATACAGGAGACTTCATTCTCTTTCTGACATTGACCTCAAGCCTAGAAAGCCAACTGCTATCCGTGGTATAAACCCAGATTAACCACTCTAATATTGGAGTGACTGACCCAGATGTTTGAGACGGTCACTCCAATATTTAAGTACTCGAGTTAATAAATTTTAGTATCGTTTTCGATTTTAAGTCATTTCTACCGATTGAGAAGCTATACCATAAGTACCGTAGAAGAAATTGGCATAGTGAGTAGATCCGCCGGTAACAAATAGCAAATATTGTTCAGGGCTTTCGAGACAAGG
>PAMF01000016.1 GCA_002707185.1 Chloroflexota bacterium
CGGCTTCAAGGAAGCGAGTACGCGGATGGGGACATAAAACCGTAATTTCATATCCTTCAATATTCATGATAATTAGTAGTTTTTTGTCAGAAAGAGCATAGGTTTTTGACCCATGCTAGAATACTAGACAAGTTTTGTCTTAGATGGTCTGGGTAAGATATCTAACGCGAGCTGTACTATTCTGAAGGAGACTTCCTTACATGACTGAGGATAATATGGAATCTCAGCAGAACGAATTCGGAAATTTGGTGTTGCCTGAAAATGGAGTGACAGATTTAACTGACAAATTGACCGAATATATGACAGAAATCGAGCTCGGGGGAATTCCAGATATTTTAGGACAGGTCTTGGATGATTTTATTGATCAGGCAGGTGGAATGCCCGAGGATTTGCGAGATGAAATATCGTTTGACCAAATCACGTCTAATCAATTGGCAGTTACGTTGGCTTATCAGCTTGGTCGATTAGAGGGTCGGTCTCCCCAGATAGTTCGACAATTGATAGAGCAAGCTATCCAAAAATGGGAAGCACGTCCTGTGACAGAATCTTCTGATATTTCCGAAGGAGATTTAAGAAGGCCAAAAGAATTAGTTTATCCTCGTCTCCGCCGGATGGAGTACGCCAATGTAGACGATGAAGACGAATTTTATGACTGAAATCTATAGTTAGTAGGTTAGTAATTAAGAGATGTTGTCTATATAAATTGTAAACTCCTGAATTTTATTATGGATCCCATAGTTTTAGTGAAGGTGACAGCAGGGACATGACCGTTGAAACTAAATACGATCTGGTGCTAAAAAACGGCAATATTATAGATCCTGGTCAGAATATAAGTGCCAAAATGGATATCGGATTTAAAAATGGTGAAGTACTAAGTATAGAGAATAGGCTAGATCCGACCTTGGCTAGTACAGTAGTTGATATCGCAGGTAAAGTGCTTACTCCGGGGTTAATAGATATTCATGGTCATTTCTATCATGGTGGAACGGGCAGCTCGGTACATGCTGATCAAAATTGTCTTGGCTCTGGTGTTACCACGGCACTTGATGCGGGGAGTTCTGGATTTTTAAATTATGATGCTATGAGAGATTATGTTTTCCCTGCGCATCAGACCAGGTTGTTAGCTTTACTTCATATAGGTGCAGTGGGACTCGCGGCAAACAGGATTCTGGGTGGTGGTCTCCATGATATGCGGATAATAGATGTGGATCGTACAGCTCAGACTATCAAAGAGAATCAGGGAAATCTACTTGGCGTCAAAGTCAGAATGCATATGGATGCTGTAGCATATTGGAATGCTCCGACGGCTATGAAATTAGCTAGAGAGGCAGCTGATCAATCGGGTGGATTACTAATGGTTCATGTTAGCGGAACACCCATTCCATTACCACAGATATTGGACTATCTCAAACCGGGCGATATATCTACTCACGCTTTCAATGGGAATCCAGAGTCGATACTTGATAATTCAGGAAAAATTAGAAAGGAAGTTCATGAAGCTCGTGACCGTGGCGTCATTATGGATGTGGGTCACGCCGGAGTACATTGTGATGTGGAAGTTGTTAGGGCAGCATTAGAACAGGGGATGGCACCTGACACTATAAGCACAGATATTCACCTAGCTCCGCCAGGACGGGCAGTATATCTAATGAATGATTTGATAAGTAAATTTCATGCGTTGGGTATGTCTTTACAGGATGCCATTAAAGCCAGCACTTCGCGCCCAGCTCAAGTGTTGGGGCTTGAAGATAATATAGGTTCGCTTGTCCCGGGGATGGCTGGAGATGCGGCGGTTTTTGATCTTAGAGAAGGAAGATTTGTTTGGCATGACATGGCTGGACATAATGTGGAAGGCAAAGTTCGACTGGATCCATTTTTAACGGTCAAAGCAGGAAGGATAGTTTGGCAGGAAGGCAGGTTGTCTCAAACGGGAGAATGCTAGGTATTTATCTGGTGGTGTTTTGGAATTTATTAGATATTAGTGTTAATTGATTACTCAGTTTCATTCATGAGTAACTCAGTGACTTGAGGTTGCAGTTAGGTAAGGCAAGCAAGTTGAATTATTAGGTTTGATCATCTATTTTAACAATCAGGAGCGCAGCAGGACAGGATGCTTAAATTCAACTAGGGTCAGTTGAATATTAATGACCTCGCTGGCAAAACAAGTATATGAAAATAGGACATTTTGAATTTAATGAACCAATTCCTGATATTAAGGAATCCCACGTTATAGCAGTGCTTAGACCTTGGATCGATGTAGATGGCGTGGGAACTTTAACTCTGAGTAGGTTAGAGCGGCATTTGAGAGCTACGGAAATAGGACGTCTTTCATCTCCGGGCAGATTTTATGACTTTACTCGTTACCGTCCCAGGTCTTTGATGAATGAGGGTAAAAGGGAATTTAATGTACCGAATACCATTATCAGGCACGCTGAGATGGCAGAAGGACCAGACCTCTTGTTAGTGCATCTACTGGAGCCGCACTTGTATGGGGAAGAATATGTGGAGACTATGCTTGAGGTATTTGAATATCTAGGTGTNAAAAAATATTCGCTCATAGGTGCGATGTACGATATGGTCCCACATACCAGACCACTTATAGTTTCGGGAGTAGGTGTGGGATTAGGAGCAGATGAAGAAAATTCGAANATGAATGTCAAATCTAGTAATTATGAGGGACCGACAACTATCACATATTTGATTGGTCAGGGTGTTGCCAAAAAGGGTATAGATACTCGGATCTACGTTGTACATTTACCTCAGTATTTCCAAGTGGAAGAAGATTTGTCTGGAACATCTAGACTAATGGAAATACTGTGTAGGTTGTATAGCCTTCCGGATAGGTTGATAGAGTCTGATCGAGGTAGAGATCAATATGAGTCGCTCCAGAAAATGTTCGAAGAAGAGTCGGAAGTTTCTAGCCTGCTTTTAAGGTTAGAGGAAAAGTATGATAAAGATAATGAACAATCAGATATCTCTTTGGGCCCCTTATCTCAAGATATCGAGGAATTTTTAAGAGGACTAGACGAAGGGCCATCGTCATAGATATTTACGTGCCTTGAGAAATCGTTAATCTTAATGTCGCTTAGTTGGGCATTTGATGGTAGGTNCGGCTAATATTAATTAGATTCGATCCTCTATAGTTCAGTTAAATTGGGTGTGATAACAGNAATACAGGGCTATNGTAAGAATATTTATNGTATCGATGAATAGAATCATGATAATACTAGATACATTATTAGTCTTCGTCCTGGGTCTATTTCCTANTTAGCGGTTAAGGAGTNACTCACCTGATGGTTTCGGATTGACGGTAATATGCCCATATGATAGATTTATTTAACCTTTAAATACAAAATGGAGTCAGGTTATTAAACATCTGGAGGTAACGACATAGCTAGGCAATATAAAGTTAACGAACAGATTCGCTCCTCTCANGTACGGGTGATAGGTGAGAATGGTGAACAGCTAGGAGTGATGAGTCTGGATCAGGCGCTTCAATTGGCCCGACAAAGTGAAGTTGATTTAGTTGAAGTGGCCCCTAATGCAGACCCACCTGTGGCCCGTTTGCTTGATTATGGGAAGCTCCGTTACCTGTATTCCAANAAAGAAAGGGAGTCTAAAAAAAGCCAGAAGAATACTGAACTCAAAGAAATAAGGTTTCGCCCCAATATCGGAGACCATGATCTCTATGCGAAACTACGAAAAGTCAAAGAGTTCATCGGTGATGGTTCAAAAGTCAAAATAACATGTAGATTTCGAGGGCGTGAAGCGGTGCACCAGCAACTGGGCCTATCAGTCTTGAAGAGAGTCGCAGATGAACTGAAAGAGGATGTCCGGTTGGAGAAGGCTCCTTCAATGGAAGGCCGAGCCCTTTACATGATATTAATGCCTAGTAACGGGAGAGTAGAAAAACAGGATGAAAAGGCGGATGATTTAGCCGATGCCAAAACTTAAAACTCACAAAGGCGCTAAGGCGCGGTTTCATGTTACAGGTTCAGGTAAACTGATGCGCATGAAACGCATGAGCAGCCATTTACGNAGAAAAAAACCTAAAAAAGTAACTCGCAAATATGCGGATAGAATATTAGTAGATCCTAAAGATATAAAAAGGTTTAGCCGCTTATTACCGTATTCATAGCGGATATTATCAATAATTGACGGAGAATTGTTGTGCCCAGAGTAAAACGAGGGGTAACCAAGCATAAACGGCATAAAAAAGTGATGTTGGCAGCTAGAGGGTTTCATGGATCCTCCCATAGGAATTACAAATGGGCCAAAGAAGCTCTCACACACGCATGGAGCCACGCTTATCGGAACCGGAGGGAACGGAAGGGAGAATTCAGAAGGTTGTGGATTGTCCGTATAGGCGCTGCTTGCAGGCAGGAGAATATTACTTACAGTCAGTTTATAAATGGTTTGAAAAAGGCAGGAATAGAGGTAGATAGAAAGATACTTGCTGACTTGGCCGTAAACGACTCGGTAGCGTTCAGCAAGTTGGTCTCCTTGGCATCGGAGTCGCTCGTAGCATCCTCCTAAACTAGGTGGCCCTTACGTTTGGGCATAGNTAGTTTNTAATTGCTAACTAGACGAATTACTGACTGAATCCATAGTAATTATCAGACGTTAGTATTCGACTAAGTCCCTGTAATGAGATGTTGATCGGGCGGGTCGGATTAGCCCATGTTTCTGTCACGTCTGAATGTAAGTCTTCAAGCGATGTCGGTTTATTATTCCGAAGTAGCAGTATCCGAAAAATCATTTCCTGAATAGGCATATCGTTTCGAATATAATCTGGCTCCTTAGCACAGTATTTGGCTATTTCTGCCATTATCTTTGTGGGGTCCAATGATTCTTGATTTGATTCAAGTAAGGACGGACAAGATGCACCACGGCGAGCCGCGATTATGGCTATCGGTGATCGTTTCAATTGTTTAATGCGATCGATATCGATGTGATAGTACTGTGATTGTTCGATTTGAGATTCATGCAAGTTCATAATTCTACCTCTTCATTCCAGTCCAGCATAATTATATTAACCTTGTCTCCAACGTTTCTGCTTGGTTCATCATCAGGACATATCGCGAGCCCATTTGCTTTAGACATGGATGTCAAAATGTTGGAGCCCTGTGGTCCTGTGGGTGATGCATAGTAAGTTCCGTTATTCCTGGTTACTTCAACTCGTGCGTATACTCTTCGTTCATCAGCGTTAAATATAGGATTGGTTAGGATTCCTTCTACAACNGGCCGATCCAAAGTAGTTAGACCAAGCATTTGTCGAATAGCCGGCCTAGCAAACATTTCAAATGCGACTAAAGCNCTTACTGGATTGCCTGGTAGACCTAGCATTGGTATTAAAGTGTCTTCATGATTGAGATGTCCAAATGCTAAAGGTTTAGCTGGGCGCATACGGACTGACCAAAAATTTATGTTCCCCTTGTCGTTCAAAACGTCTTTTACGACGTCGTAATCCCCCTTGGACACCCCTGCTGACGTGATCACCAAGTCNGAGCCCTGTATGCCTTCTAATTTGTCGTTGAGGCTTTCCACNGTGTCTTGGGCTATGCCAAGGATTCGTGGGATCCCTCCCGCAGACAATATTGATGCTGCTATCCCTGCGCTGTTACTGTCATATATCTTGCCAGGTATTAGATTCCCATCCACTTGGACCAATTCATCACCAGTAGCTAGAATTGAAACTAGTGGTCNTCGTATGACTTTTATAGTGGGTAGNCCTAAAGAGGCCAGAACACTAATCTCCGAAGGACGAATCAGTGTGCCTGATTTTAACACCAATTCATTTTGTTTAACGTCTTCGCCGGATGGTCTTATGTTGCTACCTCTNGGAAGNCTTGTATTTATATTGATATCGTCCAACCCATGGCCTGCATTTCTACGTTCAAGCTCATCAGTTTCTTCAAATGGTATGACGGTGTCGGCACCATTAGGTACGGGCGCCCCAGTCATAATTCTAATAGCAGACCCTGGGGTTACGGTTTGATTAGAAACTTGTCCAGCAGGAACAATACCAATAACATCNAATCGTGTGGGATNTTGATGAGATGAATGAGCGATATCGTCCCATATTACAGCATAGCCATCCATGCCTGAATTCGAAAGCGGAGGCAAATCCAGCGGAGATGTAACATCTTCAGCCAGAATTTGCCCTAAACACTCTAGAATAGATTTCTCTTCGTGGTCGAGAGTGGTAAAAGAGGAAATTATTTGGGTCAGAGCTTCCTCGACGCTTAGCATGTCTTCGTGTATGTGGCTATGGCCGTGGTGATGCATGCTATTTTCAGTCATATCAGTTGTTCAGACGTTCCTTATAATTATTCTGGGAGATCACCGGTGCTATTCGATGTATATTAAACTTGGTTTAANCCTAAACCCTCAATGAACCCCCCACTTCAGCGTCAAGGGTCCGTAGAATGCCTTGTACAGCTCGATCAACCTCTTTAGTAGTTAGAGTATGGTCCATGGACTGGAAATATATGTGGAACGCTAGAGACTGTGTCCCTTTGGGAATGTTATCCCCAGAGTATGTGTCGAATAGTTCAATACGTTGCACTAATCTGGACCTACTAATCACACGTTTGACTAGCTCAGCTGTGATATCATCTGGAACTATTATTGCCAAATCTCGGGTTGCCTGTGGGTAACGGGAGAAAGGCTGGAAGTTGGTGGTTAATTTTTGGGATATCTCTGATATAGTCTCCACGTATAGTTCGAACAGTATTGTAGGGATAGGTTTAAGATTTAATTTCGCACCAACCTGNTGCCTGACTTCGCCTATCAAACCTATTTCCAGCCCGTTAGATGTTAGCTTTGCACAGTGACCCATTTGAAAACTGCTATCATCCCAGGGCTCAAAACTTGGGTCTATTTTGAGGGATTGCAGAGCCGCCACTATAAGGCTCTTAGTATCAAAAAAATCTAGAGANCCCTGATCACCCAACCATGATGGATCAAACTTGGGTCCAGCGAGAACGCCTGCCGCTTCTTCTCGTTCGTATGGTTGTCCGTCATCGGATGTCAGAAATACTCTGCTGGTCTCAAACAACTTTATAGGTCCGTCATAGTGGCCTTGATTGTACGCTAAAGTGGACAATATACCCCCTCTAAGNGTAGGCCTAAGATACTCGAGATCGCTGNTCATTGGGTTNGCCAATCGTAACGGAGGTGTCCCAGATATCGGGATTTCTANGTCTTGCAATTCGNCTAGGTTGGATAGAGGGTAACTGATAACTTCCTGCATTCCTAACGATGCTAAGATATCCTTTAGCTGGTCTTTAGTTTCAGTAATCGGATTGGGCCGATGATATGGTATTGAACTTGCAATCATAGTACTAGGAACGACATCATATCCTATGATTCTTATTATCTCCTCTATCAAGTCCTCTTCTATGTTTACGTCGTTACGCCAGTACGGGACTTCCGTTTCTATTACATTAGCGTGATCAGTGGATGTTTTAAATCCNAGGCTATTTAAGGCTTCTTTGATCGTATCAACTGATATTTCCATTCCTAAAACTTGCTTCAACCGTTCCAGCCGCAAAGTGACTTTAAATGGTTCGCTTTCCTGNCGATGTGGGTAGATATCTATGATTCCCTTTGCGACTTCTCCACCACATANTTCTTGGATTAATTGTGTAGCCCTATTCAGTGCTATAGGAGCTAATTCAGGTCGGAGGCCTTTTTCAAACCGAAGTGTGGCTTCAGTATGTAATCTTAAATGGGNAGCGGTACTCCGATTATTGGCGGAACTGAACGTGGCTGATTCAAGTACTATGTTTTGGGTAATACTTTTGATTTCGCTGTTTAGACCACCGATTACTCCAGCCAACCCAACAGGTCGTGTTGAATCTGCTATGACTAACATTTCTGGCTCTAATTTCCGTGATACNCCATCCAAGGTCTCAATATATTCGTCTTTATTAGCCCTNCGGACGGTTATTTGGTTACCTTTCAACGTATCAAGATCAAAGGCGTGGAGTGGTTGATTAAANTCCAGCATGACGTAATTCGTAATGTCGACTATATTGTTTATGGGTCTNAGTCCTGACCTATGCANCCTATCTTGTATCCATNTGGGTGATTCNGTTACCTGAACTCCGGATATAACGCTCGCGGTATATCTAGGGCATAATTCCGTATCAATTACTGATACGGAGACCAGCTTATCTATAGGAGTTTCAGATTCTGAATAACGTTCTTGAGGTTCCCTCACGATTTGTTTAGTATGGGCTGCGATTTCATGAGCAACACCNAATATGGAGAAACAATCTAGCCTATTNGGTGTTAATTCGATGTCTAATATAGTATCGCCTAAATATTCGTCTAAGTTCATTCCCAGTGGGGCATTTTCTGGTAAAANCACTATACCATCNTGACCGTTACCAAGCCCAAGTTCTACTTCGGAGCAAATCATTCCTTCCGATACTATTCCACGTATTCGGGAGGATTTTAGGTGTTCATGTTTTCCAGAATGTGTATTGTAAAGATAGCTACCTACGAGCGCTAAACAGACCTTTTGCCCTGCAGAAACATTTGGCGCTCCGCAGACTACTTCTATTTCATTATTCCCTGCCGAAACTTTACATAACTTTAAGTTGTCTGCGTTTGGGTGGGAATTCACTTCGGATATTAATCCGACTAGACAGTTCCCCCAATTCCCCAGAGTGATAATTTNACCGACTTCTAACCCACCCATAGTTAATTTGTGAGCGAGTTGATCGATTGGGTATTCGATTTTAATATAGTCTTTGAGCCAACTTATGGGTACTCGCATAAAAATTCACGTGATGAAAACTTATATGGTGTTTAAATCTAGATGGTCTTCGGTGAAGAGTCTGATATCTGCNAACAGAGTTTCAAAATTGCCTGAGAAATCGGAGGTCATTAGTGTAAAAATGGCGTATATCATCGATTCCATGTTTTAACATNGCTATTCGCTCGGGACCTAGACCAAAAGCGAATCCTGTATATTTTTCAGTGTCATAGCCAACNCCTTTTAATACCTCTGGATGGACCATNCCTGCTCCCATGATTTCAATCCATCCGCTGTCACGACAAATTCTGCATCCGTTGCTAGACCCATCGCAGGCAAAACAGTCTATTGACATATCAACGCCTGGTTCTACAAATGGAAAGTAATCACAACGGAAACGGATTTTACGTTCTTCCCCNAATAATCNTCTAGCGAACTCATAAAGAGTTCCTTTCAAGTCAGCGAAAGTTATCCCCTNATCTACAGCTAATCCTTCAACTTGGTGGAAATGCCATTCGTGCGTTGCGTCTGTAGCTTCGTACCTATAGCATTTTCCGGGTATAACCACTCTGATTGGAGGTTGAGAGGTTTCCATCACTCGCGCTTGCATAGGNGAGGTGTGGGTTCTNAGTAACATGGGNAGNTCACCAGNTTCATTTTTATAATCAATCCACAAAGTGTTCCACATATCTCTTGCTGGATGTCCTTGAGGGATATTAAGCATTTCGAAATTGTATTTATCCCACTCTACTTCCGGACCTTCGATTATACTGAATCCTAAATCCCCAAATGTTCTAGTAATTTCTCNTAGCACCTGAGTAGTTGGATGCAATTTACCCGTAGAGATCAGACGGCCAGGCAACGTGACGTCGAGTTGGTCCAGTACGGCNTTATTAGATAAGATTACTTTTTCAATGNCGGATTTTTTGGCTGAAAACTGTTCTTCTAAAAATTGCTTTAAACTATTCCTTTCCGAACCTTTTTCACGGCGAAATTCGATTGGGACGTTTGCTAGATCTTTCAGGAAATTGGTGATATAACCTTTTCGTCCTAAATATTCGACACGCCACTCTTCAAGAGAATGCAAATCGTTGAGGTTTGACAGGCTTGTTATAGCCGACTGCTTTAACTCTTCAATGGAATCTGGGGCAAGTGGGTTGGTCAATTCTTAAGGACCTCGATGATTGAACGGGTTTTATTAAGTTTATTAAGGGTCATATTATAGATTTGGCAACCTTGACGGTCAAGGAAATCAATTGGATNTTCGCTCATTTATAANTGCTTGGTGGATTTTTAGTTCGGAGAGATTGAATNATNTCAATNCCCGNTCGAGAGATTACAANANTTCGTTTGTACAGATTTGAGTAATAGAGGATCTATCGAATATGAACATCGTAGGTAAAATAAAGCGCAAAGCACACTACGGATGGGCTATTTTCGGTCTAACCTTTACAAATCTGACGGTGGAAGGCGGAATCAAAAATAGTGAAGCAGTCTTTTTTGTGGCTTTGCGGGACCATTTTGTTGGTGGGGCTACCGCGACCGCGGCTATTTTTTCTGTAGCCGGATTAGTAGGTGGTTTTTCTGCTCCCTTTTTAGGCAGGTTTTTAGATGTAGTTGGTCCTAGAATTATGTTTCCATTGGCTGGCCTNTTTCTTTTGATTGGTTGGATAGTTAGTAGCTTTGTTACAGACTTGTGGCAGTTATTCTTACTTTACAGTGTAATAGAAGCGATTGGGCAGACCTCTATTTCATCNTTTTCTAATACTGCNGTGTTAGCACCGTGGTTTCCTGAAANCACCGGAANAGCGTTAGGTNTGGCGGACTCNGGCAATCCGACAGGACAATTGATCTTTACTCCATTAGCTTCGGTATTAGTTGCCACTATAGGTTGGAGGACAACGTATCAGATTTTCGGAATAATATTTTTTCTATTGGTATCTCCGGCCAATTTCTTGTTTCAAAAACCCCATAGATCCATCCATCTGCCTCAAGATAGTCAATTAACCGCCNAGACAAAGCTTATAGGATCTGGTACGCCTTTCGAAATTGATGCGTATAATCCGTCGCAATCNCGGCCGTTACCTATGATGGATATTCTTCGAGTCAGGGCAGTATGGATGCTGGTGGTCACTCGTATCCTCGGCGCTGTCGGAAACCAGATGATTCGTTTACATCTAATTGCCTTTTTCTTGCTAGCAGGGTATAGCCCATTACAATCTGGTAGCGTGATNGGCATAGCCGGNTTTTTAAACATTGTGGGNAGGCCAATCACAGGTGCCTTNTCAGATAAACTAGGGAGAGAACTGGGTTATACGATTACCATGGGATTATACATATTGTCGATTCTATTGGTATTGTTGTTTGGTGATGAAGGTCGGTTATGGCCTTTGATCTTGTATATAGGGTTGGCTGGCTTGAGCGAGGGAGTCAGTGGGTTAGTAGTTGGTGCTAAGGCTACGGACATAATTCCATCCGGCACATTAGGATCTGTGATGGGATTGGTTGATGTGGGAAGGGGGGTGGGTATCGCGGTTGGACCGATACTCGGTGGTTTCTTGTTCGACACGACGGGTGATTATACAATCGCCTTTACTATCTCTATTNTTCTNACNTTTNTGTCAATTATATCTATATGGTTCATCGGTAGCGAGTCTAATTTAAAAAACCAANAGGTTAACATNTAAGTTCGTATGCCTTCGATTTATTTANACTTTAACCTTGTGGCTCCNATTTTATAAATAATAAATAATTAAGTCTAATGTGTATAATGGTTTACGTAGTAAAACGATATTTAAACAAAATCTGAAACCGTCTTAAATCCTTAGATTTTTTTGAG
>PAMF01000017.1 GCA_002707185.1 Chloroflexota bacterium
GTTTCTGGGCCTAAGTTGCTTTTACAATTACGTTAGTCACTATTACCTCTTTTTCACATTAAAGCAGTTTCATCTATCAAAGTACTCATGCCGAATCCTTTCGAATTTAAAAGTCCCCCCGGCCGAACGGCCGGAGGGACTTAATTAGCACCTTGCCTTTATCTGCTGGTAATTATTGGGAGAACGACATAGTGTTCGCTCGTATCCTAGGTGCATAGTGAGGTTCCCAGTTTAGGTGTTCCGATAGACCATAGATCTGGACTACCTGGAAGTTTCCGTATACCAGTACTTCGTCATGCACCCGGTTCGCTATGTTCTCCATCCTAGCCGTTCTTTCAGGACCGGTCGGAGTAGCGTTAGCTTCCGCAATGTTCGCTTCGTGATCACTGAAACAAACACCACTGCTTCGGCTGTAACAACTGTTCCTTAGGCCGCCCTGCCTCGAGAAATCTAACGACTCAGTCGAAGTGGCAGACTCAGTTAGTTGCATTGATACGAAATCAGGGGAACCAGGACCTAGGTCCCTACACTTGTCGTGCAGATCATCCCCTACTGCTGCTTCCCATTCCGTCTTCGAACGCTGGTGTCCGCAGTTAGAACGAGATCTCTTGGCGCGTACACCAGATTCAATTACGTTAAGTACCGCATTGATACCCACTTCCTTCCAGTATGCTATTACGCTTTCACCGTACTCAACATCTTTGGGAACCCGATTAGCTCTGATGTTCAAGTGAATCTCATTGGCTGAATCGTAACCGGCCGAAGCCAGTAATTCTTTGGCCTTTGCCGGATCGTAGTCATATCCCTTCGAGTTCTCCGGGGTAATTCCTACGGTGCCAGTTTGCGCTATGTTTCCGTAACACTCGGTTAGACCACCAAATACGCTTTCCATCAACAGATCACAGTCGATAGCCAAGGCCATCGCCTGACGTACTTCCATCTTCCTCAACTCTGGATGGTGAACCGTGTCTATAGCATAGACATACACTTCGTTATTGGTGGCTGACTTCCACTTAGGAACCATGTTGATATCATCCAATGAAATCTCGGCCCAGTCAGCTTCGCCGGCTTCAATCATGGCTGCCCTGACCATCGGCTCGTTTCTCCACTGTTGGATGACGGTCTTGATTACCGGAGCCCTAGAGTAGACCGTGTTAGGATTGGGATTGTAACCCTCGTAGGCTTCCAGCTCTACTTCCTGACCACGCCTCCATTCTACGATCTTGTAAGGACCTAGCCCCACTGTCATGCTCTCCACTGTTTCGTTCGTATCATCGCCCTGGCTATCCCAGTTCGGATTCACTTCTTCAAACCAACCCACATCCTGGAACTTGGTGAATATCGTGGTCCTGGGTAATATCGGGCAGGGATTCTTACAGTTGATATTCAATGTAAGATCATCAACGACCTCACCACTGAATGAACCGTGGAAGCTGTAGTCGTTACTATTGTAGTGACCACTGGTCTCTTCATCACCGAAGAAGTCGATCCAGAATTTGGCCTGATCTGCGTTCCACGGGGCTCCATTATGGAACGTTACCCCGTCCCTTAGTTTGAACTCCCAGGTGTCTGGATCTACCTGTTTCCACCCTTCTACACCGGTCAGACCAACTACCTCGTAGCTATTCTGGTCATCGATCCAGGTGAGTGGATCAGTAGCAATATCATCGCATACTGTGTTCTGGATGTTTCCACCACAGAACGGGCTGGCAGCTCCGAGCGTAGTGGGCTCTTCGTTGGTGACCACTATGACCTCGTCCCTGGCGCTAACAACTGCGGCTGGTGCCTCAGTCGGTTTCGGTGCTGCCTTGGGTTGGGCCTTTGCAGCAGGCTTTGCTGCTGCTGGCTTTGCTGCTGCTGGCTGCGCCGTTGCGGGGATGGCCAGTGCTTTAGGCTTGGCCACTTCCTGGGCTGGCGCAGCTGAAGGCTCAGGCGCAGCTGCACCACAAGCTACCATCAACATACTCACTATTACAGCTACACTCAGCCACAATTTACCGAGTGAAAATTGGCTCCGTACCTGCTTCATTGGGTCCTCCTAACTCTGTATATGGATAACATTGCCTAAGGGCCTCGCGTAACGAGAAACAGTTTCTATAAAATGAAACCCGAACGAAAATATATTGCAGCGTAACCATACTGTCAAGTAACAAAAGATAATAATACGCAACTATTTATATTAACATTGCTGTTTGCGCCCAATATTAACCAATTAGATATAACAATAATTGGTAATTTCCGCATTACGTATTGGGTTTACATTATAAATGTTTACGTCTTTTTATAAATAGAATGCGTCGCTTTTCGTCCGATGATAAATATTGGCACGTCCGGATGGTATTGGGAAAACTATTGCGATTGAAGGACAGAGGCGCCTGATCGATACAAGAATAAGCTCACAATTTAGCGTCCCCCTTGTTAAGACAATGATGGAATCCTGTAATGTAAGCTTAAGGACTTGTCAGTCGTATTGGTGTCCAACCAGAATGTAAGTTAAGATTTTTGGTCAGAATTCACCGTCTTGATAAAAAAAGACGGAACTATAGCAATAAGAGCTATACATCCCCCAATAATCAGCAAATGTTGGAACAACTTCAATCCTGCGTCTGCGTAAGCACTAATTAGGTTGGCCGTGTGATCTGATGACACAGGCGACAGACCTACTGGGTTCGTCAGATCTGCTGTCAAATCCTGGTAATGTCCCACCCCCCAGCTCGATAGCCCGGCCAGACCTACCGTCATCCCCACCACTCTCAAAACCACAATCCACGAGGCGGATGATGCCCGATAACCTACCGGAGAGTTGTCTAATACAACATGCATCAAAGGGGCTATAACCAGACCAAACCCCAATCCTATAACCGATAACGTGAACGTCAGCTCTGGATCTCTAACGTTCACAGACCAAGTGCCTGCGGACAACATACCTACACCAACTAAAATTAGTCCAATCACAGTCAACGCTCTTGTTTTCATTAAGTTAAACAAGGCTCCGCCTATCACTGCACCCACGGTGATGAAAATAGTCAGCCTAAGTAACCATAGAGCCCCAATACTTGGATTTTTACCCATCACCGTGTTGGCCAGTAGCGGGACCGTAACCAAGATGATTATCAACGCGGTGCCGGCGAGCACTTGGGTTATCATTGCGCTTATCACGGCAGTAGACTTGAAAAGGTGAACCGGAAGAATCGGATAAGAGATCTTAGACTGGTACCTAAAGAGTAAAATAAGCAGTGATATTCCAATTAACATCATTAAGTGCGGTAGGAACGATGTAAGAGAGAAAAACTCTTCCATGTAGAAAGCCACGGTAACAATAGATAGCCCTAAGGTCAGAATCCCACATCCTACGAAATCCACACGGCCCGTTTCGTGAGGGCGATCATACGTGCGCATGCGGGTTAGTAATACCATTATCAATAATGCCTGAGGAATATTTAGCCAAAAAATCCAGCGCCAATCCAGAACTTCTGCAACTAACCAACCGTAAGCAGGGCCTAGCATAGATCCTGCTTCAGCTGCACCACCCACTATCCCCAGAGCTAAAGCTCGTCGTTCAACAGGCAAAAGGGTAAATGCTAACGCCATCCCGATTGGTATGGATGCACTCCCACCCAAGGATTGGAACAGTCGACTTCCCACTACCAGACTCAGATTGCCAGAAACCGCCACCATGACACTTCCTAAAAGGAATACTACTAAAGCAATTTGATATATCCGGCAATAACCGAACACATCCCCTAACCGACCCACGATTGGCATAGAGACACAGTATCCCAAAAGGTATGCGGTGATGATCCATGAAGAATGATCTATTTCGCTGATAGGTATTTTTAGATCTCGCATCATATCGGGCAATGCGGTGACCACAACAGTCTGATCTAGGGACGTGAAAAATGCTCCAAGAGCAACAATCGTCAGGCCCATATTTTGTGAAACCCGGTGGTTCCTAGATTCCATAGAAAAGCTCTAGTGTAGTGGGTTAGATATTTCCGCGGGCTTATTTATATCGGTTAAAGAAATAATGTGAACCGATGTTTCAATATCCGTTGGTAGCAGTCTCCCATCTATCTGAATTCGTTTTAATAAGAAAAATTCTTGACTGACCCATAATTTTATACGCANTTTAGATCCNGAGTTGAGNNGCAGGAANAAGATGANCCAAACTNTCAGACNGNATTGNNCCGGATATAACATAGNANNTCTCAGAACCAACNATCTCAGAGNCNTCTANCTCATGATCCTNTAGGTTATTGGTCAAGTCATCTAATTTGACATGCAAATCATCCAACCGAACCGGCACTACTTCATTTGAAACTTCTTGCCATTGCCCCGTAAACAGATTAGTCATATAAGTGTGCCCGGAAAGATTGACAACATTCACTTCAAGATAAGTGCCACTGGCTTCGGCTTCGATAGTAAATTNATACTCATCNGGNATCCGGAGATAACCGTGGATTTTGTTAATTACGACACCNGGGAAAACTTCTATGCCGTTTTCCATATGTTCTATCGTAAACGANGACGACTCTAGGTTAGATAGATTATNGGCCGCGCGATCTAATACTAGTTGGGATGTAATCACCGGTTTAGGGGTTATGGTCGGCATTGGGTCAGACATCATCGGCTGGTAATCAGCNCAGCCCATTTGCGCAACGACAAGTAAAATCGGCCATAAGGGTTTGATCATCGCACATCTGACAATCATAAAGATCCATTTTTTAAAATCGAATATTAGGGTCTCCATCTTGATTGTTAAGATAACTGATCTGATTAGATCAGGGCTTCCTAATTTCCTACTGTAACCAGAAGCCGAGNCTCCCGGCTGCCATCTCCAATGGGGCAACACTCCCAGTTACATCCACAAGAAAAACCCTTGATCCGGTCGGAGTATGACCATTGCGTCGTTCAAAAGCCTGTTCTGGTGAACCAGCAACTACTAACTTCGAACTATCCGGAGACCAGGGATTATGTGAATACGCGTATTGATCAAAGAAGTTGAGAAGCATAAAAAATTCCGCCGAAGGTTGGAAGTAGAAAACATCTCTTCCATTTTCTCTATCGCTTTCTGAAACTCGCCATTTAAATAACCGTNTATCGGAATCCAACCCGACCCACGCAAGTAAATTTGTATCAGGAGACCAGTAAAACGCCATTATGTCTTCCGTAGCTATCACCTGAATCTGTTCTCCATTTAACGAAACAACCCGTAGCCTTTGGAAAATTGGCCCACCTAACAATGCTCCATCTGCAATTGCCANTTTATCCCCATCGGGAGACCATAAGAGAGCCGAATAAGGACCTACACNGATAACTTCTTCTGGGTCACCCCGCGAATCCAAGGCTGAAAGCGTCACCATTCCACCGTCATTAGAGGGGGCAACAAACGCTATTTGCTTTCCATCTGGAGAATATGCAGGCACTCTGAACCCGTCGTAACTTCCAACAGGGACCACATCATTGCTTCGGCGTGGATCAATCACCCGNCTCACATCAGACTTTGAATGTATAACCAATTCTTGGGAATTAGGAGCCCAGCTAAAATACATGGGNGCTCCTAAACCGATAAGATTCTCCTGATTGGAATCTATCGATGAGACAAACAATCCGAGCCCTTGAGGTGTTGGCGCGATAAAGGCCAGGGATCGACTATCCGGCGACCAACAAACATAGTGCGGAACCCCATCCGCAATGAGTGCTGGAAGCTCGTTCGTATGAAAAACCTTTTCGGTCCCAGTTTCTATATCAATTATGTTAATGGAAACGGTCTTGTGAACTTGATTTTCTAATTCAACCCGCGAGACTGCGACCTTAGTTCCATCCGGAGAGCAAGCCGGCCATGAATAAAATTGATTGAAATTTAATTTTGGGCCTCGTNATAAGGAAGGGGTTTCTCCTCCACCAGAATTTTCTTTCGCTGAATAATCTGAAGTTATGCCAGTCAGTTGTCGGTGATTTGTACCATCATCATTTATGGTTAAGATATCACCGCCCGTGCTGACATAGACAATACTATTCAAATTTACTCCAATAGCGCTTAGTTCACACTTAAGAACATCTCAGTGATGCTAATATCTTTGATATGACGGTATAACAACCAAGTTACCCGATTAATTCTTGTAAAGTTTCCTCAACCAATGACTGAGGTACATCTCTTCGAACTGTTGCTTTTCCAATGTCTTCGAGCATAACCCAACGGTTTGTACCACCGTCAGACTTTTTATCTAGAGACATGGCTTGCCTAACCTCGGCTAATGGGACTCCTTTCGCACTAATAGGCAAATTAAACCTCTCAAGAATTGCCTTTTGGCGGTCTACTATTTGTTGGGGGATTAATCCCATTTGTTCAGCCATCCTGGCAGCCCCCATCATACCTATAGACACACCCTCTCCATGCATAAACTGACCATACGCTGTCGATGCCTCTAAAGCATGCCCTATCGTATGCCCGTAATTTAACAGGATGCGAATATCAAGCGTCTCTCGTTCATCTTGGCTCACTATATCCGCTTTNATTGCCATGCTACGCCGTATAATTTCAGTGGATAATTCCGGTTTGAGATCCATCAACTCTTCAGCGTGTTCTTCAAAAAGGTCAAAAAGATCGGAATCGAGTATTAATCCATGTTTGATAGCCTCGGCCCAACCCTCGGATAATTCCCTTTTCCCAAGTGAAGACAGGGTNGATACATCCGCCAATACTGCTCGCGGCTGATAAAAGGCTCCTACCAAGTTCTTCCCTTGTGGCAAATTAACTGCTACCTTCCCACCCACAGAGGCGTCCACCATGGCAGCCATACTTGTAGGAACTTGAACGAACGGTACNCCTCTAAGAAAGGTCGCAGCAACAAAGCCCGCGAGGTCTCCAACCACTCCACCTCCCACCGCGATAATAGCCTGACCACGCTCCGCCTTTAAGCTCACCAACCATTGATATATCGACTGAGCCAAGTTAAAGTTCTTGCTTGGCTCACCTGGTTGTATGATAAAACAATGCGCTTTTATGCCCCNCTTCTGAAGTGCCCTTTGTGCCGTACGTCCGTAAGGACGCATAACATTCTCATCGGTGATGATGTAAGCGGTATCCTTANCCCCAAGCTCTAAAANCCTGTCTCCAAGATTATCNAGTAAGCCCCNCCCCGCCACNACAGGGTAGCTTCCTTCTGAATGATGAACCATCGCTGCCAGTTCAGACTCTGACATTTATTCCTCCAGGTTTNATGTTATTTAAATGAGTTACTTTATTNTGCTAAGACCNTGCCANTATGACTGGTGCATTTAGTATCANCCAGATNCNTTACCNAGAAGGTNTAAAATCTGCACAGCNATCTCGTCNGGACCAAATTCATCAGTATCAACCTGGTAATGAGCTTCTGAGTAGGCTACAGATCTTTCTTGTATCAAGGATTCTATTTTTTCTAGAGGATCATTTTGTCCTAACAACGGACGCACCGGTGTGTTCCTCCCCCCGCGATCCTTGGATTGGGACTTATTAAGCCTCTTAAAGATGGTCTCGGGCTTGGCTCGTAAACAGACAACCGATCCGTGGCTCAACATCTGCTCGCGATTGGCCGGGTTTAGAAAAGCTCCTCCTCCCATAGCGATTATTTGTCTTGACCCAGAACATAACTCAGATACTATTTCCGATTCAAGAGATCGGAAAAANACTTCACCNTCAGTCTTAAAAATTTCTTCTANANTNCTACCTGCTCGTTCAATTATCANGCTGTCAGCATCTAACAATTTCCAGCCTGTCCTCTTTGCTAATTGCCTCCCAACGTGACTCTTNCCAGAAGCCATAAANCCGACAAGAAAAATGTTATTCGGAGTACCTACCAAATCGTTGCTTTTCCTCTCTATAAGATTGCGGAATCTGATGGTCGAANTATCGATCACACCGGTAGTTGTGTCAGATGCATTCTACTTCCCATAGTTGACTCAGTTTCGAAATAAAGAACCTGTTGGCTGACTGAGTTAGTATTNGCTACATCTGNAACAAANGATAATCCCTTTTCTTTGCAGCTAATTATCTCNGATTGAATATCTAGAACTGAATANCCAACATGATCCATTTCNTGTGACAGGCCTAGAGCAGCCGGATCGGTAGGCTCTATAAGTTCGACTTGTACTTGACCGAAATTAACGAAGGCATTTCTGCTACCCCTGCGCGAAGCCCCACCGCCTATATGCACTCCCCCAAATTTCTGTACATACCACTCTATCGCGTTATCCAAGTCACCTACCAAATAGCCAGCATGTACTATGTGATCCACGTTCACCCCAGAATCTAGCCCGATCATATTGGGTTGTGACGGTAATTCTGTAAGATGAATCATCACTCCATTTGTACAGGAAGGATCGAAATAAAGAACCTTTTGGCCCAGTACATTAACATTAGGAGCATCGGCTAAAAATTTGAATTCCTTTGACTTCAAATCCGATATAGCAGCTTCTATATCTGCCACAACGTAACCCACGTGATGCATGACAAGGCTGCTAGGTGACAAATTAGACTTATCGATAGGCTCAATCAATTCCACTTCAACCTTTCCGAAGTGAACAAAAGCGTTCCGCCCTCCGCTGGCAACTACTCTACNNGCAGGTAAATCACCCCCGCCGGCATTTTCACCCCCAAAACGATTCCCATACCAAGAGACGGCCGCATCTAAATCACCAACCAAATAACCTATGTGTTGAATTTTTTCAAACATCCTTTCTCCTGATGAATCGTAAGATTCAGTAATTAGATGACCCAGTAGCCATCAGACATTTGTTTAGCCCTTAACTTTCTAAACTAATTATTGTTCAAGGCCTAGGCGGAGCGGGAGCATACCCTGATGACGTACAGAATTCAACGCTATTACCATCAGGATCTTCTATAAAAAGGTATGCTTGACCATCGTAGCGAATCCCTTCNCGTTTTACAGGGTATCCACTTGCTTCAAGCGTAGCTTTCGTNGATTCAAAGTTATCTACTTGAAATGCATGATGTATGTTCCCNGGCTTGGCGGGAGCCTCATCAGTTTCAATCAGATGAACCATTACACCATTATCGAGTTGTAGCCACGTAATTNCTGGATTATCTACTTGACTCTGAATTTGTTTTATCCCTAACAAATCATTGTAAAATTTCATGGCCCGACCGGTATCTTTTACCATTGTAGTTACATGGTTAATCTGAGCTATCTGAATTTTTTCAGGCATATGTTTCTCCTTGAAATGGAGTCGTTTATTTTTTGGTTGACACAATTATGCCACAAGGCCCCGAANCAGCGCATCTTTAGCNTAGCTAACGNAATTTCACAGGTATCAAGACNATATTCCATTGAATTACTCTTTTCGCAAAGTTATTCGTTAATATCATGTTGACCTTGTATTACCACCCAGTTAGTATGTGGATTAAAATCAGTTTTCACAATTATAGAGCTGGAAAGCGGACAATCTCCAACTGATTCCCCAATAAATGTTAAATTTTTATTAGCGAGGATAGGAGGTCCCATGGTCACAGCAATTAACGACGATCTTTTTTCTCAAAAAATAGTAGATGACCCCTACACTTATTTTAGTCAAATACGAGAAGATGACCCGGTACACTGGAACGAAAAATACGAACTTTGGTTGGTTAGTAGATATGCCGATTTGGTCTGGGTTGCCAGACATCCGGAAGTATTTTCGTCCGAATGGTGGAAACGTGATCCTAGGTCTCCATATCCTGAGATCGATGAATCTGACATGGGACTTTACCAGTATGTGAGAGAATTCTTCTCAGATTGGTTCATACAACATGATCGGCCCGAACACGCGGAAATGAGGATGGTAGTACACGGCTATTTCAATCCTAAAGCAATGGAACAATGGCGTCCCATGGTACAAAACGCTGTTCAGTCCCTGTTAGACGAGGCAGAAGAAAGAGGAAGTATGGACGCCATGAAAGACTTTGCAGTCCCACTTCCTTTACTAGTAATCGCCCAGATGATGGGTATGCCCAATCAGGACAGGTCTTTTATACGACAATTAGCCGAAAAGCTTTTATTNCTTGGAAGAGGNGAACTGGACCGTATGCAGCCTCTCNCCNATGGNATTAAAGGGCTNNTCGACTACCTTTCTCCAATTGTCGANGAACGAGTCAAAAACCCTGGTGACGACTTGCTATCAGTACTGGCTATCGGTGAAAAAAAGGGGATTTATAATCGACAAGAGGTGTTGGCCAACGCAATTCTGTTGCTACTAGCCGGTCACGAAACTACAATTAATTTAATTTGTAACGGGACATTAGCATTGATTCAACATCCTGACCAATTGAAAGCTTTTCAGGAGGATCCCGTTGGTCGGGCGGTTCGGGCGACTGAAGAATGCTTAAGATTTGATGCTCCCGTGAGATCTATACAGCGTATAGCTTCGGAAGATATAGAACTAAACGGTAAGACAATTCGAAAAGATGAACGGCTCCGATGGTTCATTTCCTCAGCCAATAGAGATCCAGATGTCTTCACCGATCCTGAAACCTTCGATATCAGCCGTCATCCTAACCCGCATGTTGCTTTCGGTTCTGGTATTCACCATTGCCTAGGAGCTACTTTAGCAAGGTTAGAAGGACAAGAAGCTCTGAAAATGCTAGTCGAAAGGTTTTCCAACTTGGACCTGACTGTCCCGGTAGAAAATCTATCATATCAACCCAGCATCACATTCAGATCTCTGAAATCCCTCCCAATTGCATGGAGCAAATAAGCGGGGAACGTTACGTTTAGGGTTCACNTATTAGATGGAGATACAATGCCAAGAAAACTGAAAGTAACCGTGGATACTAATGTTTGTGTAGGCAATGCAATGTGCGAACACTACGCTTCCAATACATTTGCTCTGAACGATGACCGCCAATCGATGGTCACTAACGAGGAAGGCAACANAGAAAGTGANATATTGGAGGCCGCTGAAAATTGTCCCGTCAGTGCTATCACAGTGATAGACGCCGAAAATGGAGAGACTTTATTCCCGTAATATTCTCCGTACGGAAAAATACTTAAATTANGGCAATTACCTTTAAAATCCTTCCANTNNANTGGNAGGATTTTCTGATTCCGATAATCGACCNTCAATCACATCAAGAATACACCCAAACNGCAACATAACCGGATGTANATTTACCTTCATTTTCCATTGACGGTAGCTACCCTCTATGCTAGCCTCTTATGAGCAATTTTAACTTCCGATTAAAGATACTAGACTTTTTAAGGTTTCTATAGATTTTATGGTAGAAATTCAAGCAGAAACTAGGCCTCAATGGTTATCTTTAGGCCAAGCTAGTCAGTTCCTGCAGGTAAATGAAGCAACGCTCCGCCAATGGGCGGATAACGGTATTCTACGTGTATACAGGACCCCCGGCGGTCATAGACGCTTCCTCCATGAAGATATATTAAACCTCACCAACCAAACTGGTACCACTTCAACATTAGAATCCAAAGACAAATTGGAAGACTCAGCACTTCGTCGTATTAGGAAGAAGCTGGGGAATGAAGACGTGACGCGTCAATCGTGGTACCAGTCCGTCGAAGAAGAAGGGAGAGATAGAATGCGGCTATTTGGCCGGCATTTGTTATCTGTACTCCTACAAGAATCGACTCCTCGTAGACGTAGGCAAGAAGCTTCAGCTGAGGCGTTAATTCTTGGACGTGAATATGGTTCCGAAATGGCTGACCGTGAAGTCGCATTAAAGGACACTGTTGAGGCGCTTATCTTTTTTCGAACTATAGTAATTGATACCGTTGGCACCCGAGACAAAAACAGGGTACTTGAACTCGCAGATCAGGTGCTGCTCGGTATAGTCGAGTCTCATGGGAAACGAACGATTAATATTTAACATTCTTGTCTAAATGGACGCTTGGCAAGGGAGAATACAACTATGGATCAAATAGACCGAAAACTATTGAACGCAATTCAAAATGGGTTTCCCCTCACAGAGGAACCCTACAAAGAATTGGGTAATGATTTAGAAATAACGGAAACCGAAGTGATGGAACGGCTAGGAGAGCTTAAAGCTCAGAATGTCGTGCGGCAAATTAGTGCTATATTTGACACTCGGCGCCTGGGGTATAAGACAACCCTGGTGGCATTTGCCTATAAACCCGAACAACTTAATACGGGTGCTTTATTCATCAACAGACATCCTGGAGTGAGTCACAACTACGCTCGGGAAGGTTCATATTACAACTTATGGTTCACTTTAGCTGTGCCGGGCGACGGGGATCTTGACCAAACTATCAAATGGATGGCTGAAGAAACCAATGCAGTAAGTTACCGAATCATGCCGACTATCCGGTTCTTCAAAATCGGCGTTAACTTCGATATGGTAAAACAAAAAAGTGACGCCCATAACTATAATCCGGATGGCGGTAATCCGGATGGCGGTAACAACGGTTCTCCTACCCCTGCTTGGAACCAGGCTGTGGAATTATCGGAGTTTGACAAATCAATTATTAGGGAATTACAGGAAGACCTGCCCCTAGAATCGAAGCCTTTTAACCCAATAGCAGAAAGGCTTGGCACTACTACCTCCAAACTTTTTCAATTAGCAAGCGAATTTCAGGAACGTAAATTGATGCGTCGTTACAGTGCAGTGCTGCACCATCGTCGTTCCGGGTTTCGCTCCAACGCCATGATCGTATGGAAAGTTCCACCAGAGCGCTCAGAAGAAGTAGGCATGATCATGGCGGAAAATTCAGCTGTAACTCATTGTTATGAGCGACCTACCTTCCCCGATTGGCCTTATACTCATTTTACTATGGTGCATGCAACTACTGAGGAAGGCTGTGAAGTTATAGCTGAAGAAATCAGTAAATCCACAGGAATTACTGAAAACCAGCTGCTTTATAGTACGCGTGAATATAAAAAAACTCGAGTGAGATATTTTGTCGAAGATTATGAAGAGTTTTGGGAAACCGAAACGGCTTCGGCAGTAACACAATCTGATTAAGGAAACTGATATGGCGGACTACTACCCAACATATTTGAATCTNGCCGGAAAAAAATGCGTCATAATAGGTGGCGGGACCATNGCCCAAGGGAAAATAGCAGGTTTTAGAGATTCCGGAGCCACTATCACTTTGATTAGTCCTGATGCGACCCCTGGGATCCGCAAAGCAGCTAACGACGGATACATCCAGTGGTTCGAGCGTAAATACGAGCAGGGAGATCTAAAAGGAGCCTTCATCGCCGTAGCAGCCACCAACGTATGGCATATTAATAGAGAAATATTTGATGAAGCCGAAAAACTAGGTGTCCTGTTAAACGTAGTCGATGANCCAGATCTGTGCACATTTATCGCTCCGTCATTGGTAAAACGTGATCCCGTCACCCTGGCAATCTCGACCGGAGGNGCGAGCCCTGCACTAGCTCGGAAATTAAGGGAGACTTTATCGGGTCATCCTGCNTTGGAGTGGGCGGATCTCGCCAATGTGCTATCAAAGACACGTCAGGAGATAAAGGAACGACGGTTAGTAATAGATCCCAATCGGTGGCAATGCTGTATCACGAGAGACCTCTTAAAGCTCTCCCAGGAAGGCCGTGATCCAGAAGCCCAACAAATACTCCTGACCCAACTTACTAACAATCAAACCAACGGATTATGCCCTAATTTAGATCGTTGCGAACCCGGCGGATGTAGCACTAGCTTTGCACTAAAATCCGAGGAGAAATCTCTTTGAATCTCCTTGCCGTAGGATTAAATCACCGAACTGCTCCCTTAGATTTGCGAGAGAAATTAACTGTTGATAATGAACAGTTAGCCCATTCGTTAAGTCAGTTATCAGGGTCGCTTCAGCAGAACATTATAATATCGACCTGCAATCGTTTGGAAATCTATTCATATAGCGGCGACCAAGACCGGTCATATGAGAGAATAGTTGATTTTCTTAGGTCTAAGTCCGATCTAACGCAAACGAATCTCAACAACCACCTTTATCGTTTGCAAGGAAAGGACTGCGCTGAACATTTATTTCGAGTTTCAGCTGGTTTAGATTCCATGATTATTGGTGAACGCCAAGTACTTGGTCAGGTCAGAAATGCTTTTAGCGTTGCCACATCAGAAGGCTATTCAAAAGGACCTTTATCTAGGCTATTTCACCAGGCCTTAAGAGTAGGAAGACGGGTACACCGAGAAACAGAAATCAGCAAACATTCCAGATCAGTAAGTCAAGCCGCAGTTGAGTTAGCCCGGGGAATCTGGGGCGATTTATCCAAGAGTAAAATATTGGTCATAGGAGCAGGAGACGCAGGACAACTGGTGGCGAAAGCACTCTACGACGCAGGAGTCAGAAGAGCAACCGTTACTAACCGAACTCAATGGAGAGCTGATCAACTTGCCCAAGAACTGGGAGGAGTTACTGCTCCATTTGAAGAACTGCCAAATCAGGTTTCTGAAGCTGATGTAATAATCAGCTCGAGTGGATCGCCCGGTTATCTGTTAGATAAAGTTATGGTTGGTAACGCTGTCAAAAACCGGATTAATCGACCGCTTCTCATAGTTGATATAGCAGTCCCAAGAGACGTCGATCCAACTATCGAAGAACTGGCAGGAGTGAATCTTTACGATATAGATTCCCTTCAATCAATATGTGAGACAGACGAACTAACTTTGGAACAATCCATACATACTGCGAATTCAATAGTAGTTGAAGAGACTAACCGCTTTTCTGCATGGTGGGACCAACTCGATGCATTGCCCATAATTACAAATATCCGCCAGAACGCAGATCAAATTCGAAGGGAAGAAATATCAAAAACCTTGCGTTACATAGCTAAAGGGTATACAGAATCCGAAAAAGAGCAACTAGCGTACCGACTAGATGCACTTACATCAGCCATAATAAAAAAACTCTTACATCAACCCACCACCTACCTTAGAGACCTAAAAGATCCATCAGAACTCGAATCCGTGAAGAAGATGTTCAATCTAGAGGAACCACCTCATACCAACACGAATTACAAAACCAAACACGTACTCGGTGAAGATCAAGATCACCATGACTAATACAGAATTTAACGTTGGCACTAGAGGGAGTTCCCTCGCATTGCGACAAACTGATCTCGTAGTGGCTCGACTTAAATCATATTTTCCTGAATTAACTTTTCATACAGTGATAATACGGACTCAAGGAGATGCCAACCCCACTGCACCTTTAACTGGACTGGGGCAAGGTGTTTTTGTCAAAGAGATTGAACAACAATTACTCTCCCAGGACCTGGATATGGCAGTTCATAGCCTGAAGGATCTACCCACATTGCTACCCGAAGGGTTAGCTATCGGAGCAATATTAGACAGGGCAGATCCTCGAGATGTATTGGTGAATCGCTGGAACTGTAAATTTAATGATCTACCTGAAGGTGCAAGAATAGGTACCAGCAGCCCACGTAGGGTTGCCCAGATCAAGGAATCTAATCCAATGTTAAATGTCCTGCCTATCAGAGGGAATGTAGAAACCCGCCTCACTAAATCCAATAGTGATGACTACGATGGCGTTGTTTTAGCGGCCGCGGGTATCCAACGTTTAGGCCTCGATGATCAAATATCTGAACATCTACCTCTGAAGACTTTTGTTCCACCTCCAGGACAAGGAGTATTAGCAGTAGAAATTCGAAACGACGATACTGCAATGAGCGATATCTTATCCCGCATCAATGAACCGTTGATCTCTGCTGCCACTATAGCTGAGCGGTTGTTTCTAGAACTCCTGGGCGGTGGTTGCCAATTACCAGTAGGTGCATATGCCGAGTCATCGGGTGATAATTTGGACCTAGATGTGTTTCTAGCAACTGCCGAGGGGGATGCCATTTTTCGAGGAACCGAATCCGGCCCTAAAACTAAGCCCGAAGATTTAGCTCATTCGGCATACTTGAAATTATTAGACCAGGCTGATACTAAATTGGTCAATGCGTTGGCTGTCCCAGGTAGATAGTTAATCCCACCCTATTGTGGGATTGCTTAATTTTTCAGTTATTCTTGTGATAAGAAATTCAAAAATAAATGGAACAATATAGTGCTAGGTAAAGTTTTTCTAGTAGGTGCCGGACCAGGTGATCCTGGACTCATTACCGTTAAAGGACTTCGCTGCCTTAAATCAGCTGACGCAATAGTCTATGACCGGCTAATGGATCCCTCGTTACTGGAACTAGCACCAAAGTCCGTCGAATGTATATTTGTAGGTAAAGAACGCGGGCGACAAGCCCTAACCCAAGACCAGATTAACGAACTATTGGTTTCTAAAGCACAAGAAGGGAAGTCAGTCGTACGACTGAAGGGAGGCGATCCATTCGTCTTTGGTAGGGGTGCCGAAGAAGCTATCTACCTATCCCAGAACGATATTTCTTTTGAGATAGTTCCTGGTATTACTTCGGCTATAGCCGCCGCGGCCTACGCTGGTATTCCTGTAACCCACCGGGGCCTATCAACCTTGTTCACTGTTGTTAGTGGAAGCGAAGACCCTTCCAAACCCGAATCCACCGTACCTTGGGACGTGCTAGCACGTACAGGCGGCACCTTGGTCATACTAATGGGTTGGACTTCATTGAATTCAATATTAGAGACTCTCAAAGATGAGGGTATGGCCACTGATACCCCGGTAGAATTAATTCAATGGGGAACTTGGACGAAACAGAAAACCGTTTCCGGCAACCTCTCTAACATAATGGATAAGGGGAAAAGTGCTGGTCTAAGTGCACCAGTTATAGCAGTAGTAGGCTCGGTCGCTTCTCTCAAGAGACAAATTGAATGGTTTACCCCTAATAATATGGACGGCAGAAGAGTTCTAATTACCCGATCTCGGACTCAAGTTTCCATGTTAAAAAAACAGTTGGAAGAAATAGGGGCTGAACCAATAGAACTTCCTTCAATTGAAATTGCGCCACTCGAGGACTATACCGATTTAGACCAAGCCTTATCTGAAGGAGTCCACCTGGACAAAAGATGGGTAATATTTTCCAGTATCAACGCCGTTGAATCGGTATTTGCCAGACTGGACGCTTTGGGTTTAGATTCCCGAGTTTTCTCAAACGCAAAGGTTGCAGCTATCGGACCAGCTACAGCGCTTGAATTAGATCGACGGGGAATCAAACCCGATTTTATACCAAGCTCTTCGCCGTCCGAAACTGTTTTGAACGAATTATCAAACTACAACTGGAAAGACATGTCCGTACTGTTGCCTGTCTCAAACATAGGCCGAGAGGTACTATCGGAAGGACTTGATAAACTGGGAGCTAAAGTCACTAGAATTACTGCCTACCGTACCGTAACCCCCGAAGGAATCTCCGATAAAGCCAAACAATTGATTCGAGACGGTATAGACGTCGTAACTTTCACGAGTTCTTCAACGGTAAGAAATCTAGTCACTTTACTAGGCGAAGACAGTACACAACTATCCTCCAGTCTGATAGCATGCATCGGTCCTATAACAGCTAAAACAGCTGTAGACATGGGGCTTCGAGTCGATTTAATAGCCGAATATGCGACTGTTGAGAGTCTGGTAGAATCGTTAGAGAAATACTGGAAGACCCAAGCGAACTCTCTGTATAACTCTTAATCAAGTAATACAGGCTGCACCTGCTGGAGCAAGCTTTTTTCATAAGCGAGGATTTATGGTCAGTTTCCCCGAAATGCGTCTCAGAAGGATTAGAGAACTCGAATCTATTCGGAAACTTACTCGAGAAACTATCTTGTCTTCTTCAAATTTTATCTATCCCCTCTTCGTATCTCATGGAACGGGTATCAAGGAACCTATTGAACCAATGCCTGGCTGTTATCACATTTCTCTAGATCTTTTAGCTGAAGAGGTGGGTGAGATTGCTAATTTAGGGATTCCCGGTGTTCTCCTATTCGGTCTGCCGGCTGAAAAGGACTCAACTGGTACTGGAGCCTATGATCCCGAAGGTATAATTCAAGAGGCTATAAAAGTTATCAAAAAAGCCACACCTGATCTGCTAGTCGTTACAGACGTGTGCTTGTGTGAATACACTGACCATGGACACTGCGGTGTTATAGCAAACGGCACTGTTGATAATGATCAAACGCTAGAATTGCTGGCCCGTAGCGCATTATCACATGTCGAAGCAGGAGCTGATTTAGTAGCACCATCAGCCATGATGGATGGGCAAGTACGAGCCATCAGATCTACTTTGGACGATGCGGGACTATCTACCGTACCTATAATGGGTTATGCAGCCAAATACGCTTCAGCATTCTATGGGCCTTTTAGAGTCGCTGCGGACTCCACTCCTCAATTCGGTGACAGACGTAGTTACCAGATGGACCCTGCTAATAGCCGCATGGCTATGCGAGAAATAGAAACCGACATTGCGGAAGGGGCAGACATAGTTATGGTCAAACCGGCTCTGGCTTACCTAGATATTATTAGGCAAGCCAGGGATAAGTTCGACTATCCATTGGCTGCTTACAACGTGAGCGGAGAATTCTCTTTAGTCAAAGCAGCAGCCCAGCAGGGATGGGTAGATGAAAGGGCCATTACAATAGAACTTCTTACCGCCATCCGGAGAGCCGGGGCAGATATAATTATTTCCTACCATGCCAAGGAGGTCGCCCGTTGGCTTCAGGGCCAAGAATAGCCAATTATGAATCATTCGAAATCGGAACATCTTTTCATAGAAGCCCAAAAATATATTCCAGGTGGAGTTAATAGTCCCGTCCGTTCTTTTCGGGCGGTCGGCGGTACACCGCCGTTCATAGCCCGCGGACAAGGGAGCCATGTTTGGGATATCGATGGAAACGAATATATAGATTTCCTTGGATCATGGGGACCATTGATTTTAGGACATGCAAACACCAATGTCGTTGAGGCTTTAAAAAAGGCATCAGAAGATGGAACCAGCTTTGGAGCGCCTGTTGAGCTAGAAGTCGAACTCGCTAGAATGATTTGCCAGGCAATGCCCTCTATCGAAAAAGTGAGATTGGTGAATTCAGGCACCGAAGCATGTATGAGCGCTTTACGTCTTTCCAGAGCGTTTACAGGTCGGTCTAAGATAATTAAATTCGCCGGATGTTACCACGGCCATGCAGACGGACTTCTCGTAAAAGCCGGATCGGGAGCAATGACCCACGGCATACCGACCAGCGCCGGTGTCCCGGAGTCATATGCACAAGAGACTTTAGTAGCAGACTATAACGACATCAACTCGGTTGCTACCCATTTCGCGAATCAGCCTGGAGGTATCGCCGCGATAATCGTTGAACCAGTAGCTGGAAACATGGGAGTTGTTCCTCCGGCCAAAGGCTTCCTAGAAGCCTTGCGAGAAATTACTACTGATAACGGATCTCTCCTAATTTTTGATGAAGTAATTACAGGATTCAGGGTAGCACCCGGAGGTGCACAAGAACGATTCTCAATCAGACCCGATATAACATGCCTTGGGAAAGTTATAGGTGGCGGATTACCAGTCGGTGCCTATGGTGGGAAATCGGAGATTATGGAAATGGTTGCCCCGTTGGGTCCGATGTATCAAGCTGGGACTCTATCCGGAAATCCCTTGGCTGTAACGGCTGGAGTAGCCACACTAAAAGAATTGCAAAAGCCAAATATCTATGAAGAGTTGGAAATCAAAAGTAACCGTCTGGTCACTGGATTGACCCAAGCGTTCAAAGTAGCAAAAATACCCTCCAGCATTAATAGAGTAGGATCCATGTTAACTGGTTTCTTTTCCGAAGGGCCAGTCAATTCTTTAGATACAGTCGAAAAAGCCAACTCAGAACTTTACGGACGTTATTTCCACGCGTTACTTGAAGAAGGGGTTTATATTGCTCCCTCTCAATTTGAAGCGGGTTTCGTATCGGCTTCACATACAGATGAGGATATCGACCGAACCATAGACAAAGTCACAAACGCTCTCAATAAAATATCTTAAGATTCTTTAGGTCAAAACAAAACTAAGATGGGCGGGTTATACCCGCCCATCTTAGTTTAACGACTTACCTCTGTTGCTATTGGTTAAGCGCCGTACCTAGCTGCGGCGTTAGGATCGCTGTATTCTACGCCTTTAGTTGCCCAGAAAGCAGTAGCTATCGTATCAACAGTTGCCACTAGCTCTTCACAGGCAGCCATATCTACATTCTGCTTACAACGACCAGCTAATTTTAGGGCTTGATTGAAACTACCATGTAGATCAAACCCATCTGGCAGGTTAGGCCAAGCATAATCAGCCCACAGTATACGTAACTCATTCTTACATACTTCCGCATGCTCTTCTTTCACGGTTACATATCGGCCAAAAGTATTGGCGAAAGCCTGATGAGCAGACATATCAGCGCCAGGGGCTGGATGTTCCAGATTTTGGATCCTTAAGACCATCTTTTGAACAGTCTGAGCAGCAATTTTCGCACTCACGGGATCATATATTCCACAAGGTATATCACAATGTGCCTCGACCGTCGGTATCTTTAGCCATGCGAACGGATTAAACATTCCTTCCCCTTCTCCTAAATTCCAATTTGAACGGCCCCAGATTACAAGAAAAAAGAATATGGTGCAAGTCTTTATAACAGTTAACTTGTAACACCTTGTACCTAACATTATAATAGTGGCCGCTTAAACCGCTTAGGAATGAACCAAATAGGAGGGGACCTTGGCAACAATCAAAACACAACAAGATCCCAAACATCGTAGCAGGGAGATTACTGACGGCCCTGATCGAGCACCGGCCAGAGCGATGTTGTTAGCTATGGGCTTGACTCAAGAAGACCTAGAAAAACCATTCGTATCGTTAGCAAATCTAGCCAGTGATGTAACACCATGCAACGTTCATCTTGACAGGCTCACTAATGCTGCTAAAGAGGGTGTTCGGGAAGCCGGAGGTATACCATTTGAATTCGGGACGATAACCGTAAGCGACGGAATTTCCATGGGAACCGAAGGTATGAAAGCCTCCTTGGTTAGTAGAGAAGTGATAGCTGACTCAATAGAAGTTGTTACCTTCGGGGAAAGAATGGACGGCCTTATAACCGTGGCCGGATGTGACAAGAATATGCCAGGGTGCATGATGGCCATAGCGAGGCTTAATATTCCATCTATATTCATCTATGGTGGAACTATCATGCCAGGACAATTCCAAGGAAGAGATGTAAACATACAAGACGTCTTTGAAGCCGTAGGTGCTTACGCAAAAGGAAACATGACTTTAGAGGAACTTACGGAACTGGAATGCAATGCCTGTCCTGGGGAAGGATCTTGTGCAGGGCTTTTCACCGCTAACACTATGTCAACAGCTATAGAAGTGATGGGGTTGTCCTTACCGGGTGATGCATCTATACCAGCTATTGATCCCCGCAAAAACGACCGAGCTAAAGAATCGGGAAGAACTCTTATGCGTCTTCTTAGGGAAGGGATCCGCCCCCGAGATATTTTAACCAAGAATGCTTTTGAAAACGCCATTACTGTGGTAGTAGCCATGGGTGGGTCAACCAATGCAGTATTGCATCTTATGGCCATAGCCCGAGAAGCCGGTGTTAATTTACAGCTTGAAGATTTCGACCGGATTAGTCGGAGTACCCCTTATATCACAGATATGAAGCCGGGAGGACGCTACGTAATGGCTGATCTAGATCGGTACGGCGGAATATCATTAGTCTTAAAGCGATTATTGAACGCCGGCCTGCTCCACGGCGATGCAATGACCATTACAGGTAAAAGTCTTGCCGAAAACGTATCTAATATTGATACTGTGGAAGACCAGCCCATAGTTTATAATACGGATGCTCCCCGGAGTCCCACTGGAGGGTTAGCAATACTGAGAGGCAATCTAGCTCCAGACGGAGCTGTTATCAAAGTAGCAGGTCATCAAGAGAAAATTTATGAAGGTCCAGCCCGCGTATTCGACCAAGAAGAAGAAGCTTTTAAAGCAATACAACGCAATGAAATAGTTGCCGGTGACATAGTAGTAATCCGATATGAGGGGCCCAAAGGGGGGCCAGGTATGAGAGAGATGTTGGCAGTCACTGGTGCATTAATTGGCCAAGGGCTTGGGGATGACGTTGCATTGATTACTGACGGAAGATTTTCGGGAGCGTCCCACGGGCCCATGGTAGGACATGTCGCTCCTGAAGCCGCGGTAGGAGGACCAATAGGACTATTGCAAGAAGGCGACCTTATCACACTCGATATTCCAGCCCGTCAATTGAACGTTAAATTAACCGAAGAACAATTTAGTGACCGTCGCAATGCATGGAAACCTATTGAAGCCCAGTACACAAGTGGAGTATTCGCCAAATACGCTAAACTAGTTTCGTCGGCCTCTGACGGGGCTGTCACGGGATAACTGTATAATACATTTTAGTCGCTACAGAATCGATATCTATTATGACCATTTAGGCATAAAATAGAACGACTGGTTCTTCACAAAAACAGATTTACCGATTGCTTAATATCAAAGTTTAATAACATTTACGGAGTTTGAATGGACTACGGAGCAGAAGCAATAATCCGACACAGAGCAAGTAGAGGTAAGGTGAGTATAGCCTCTAAGATGAAAGTTGAAACAGCCGAAGAATTATCAATCGCGTACACTCCTGGAGTAGCAGCTGTAAGTATGGCCATCGCTAATGATAAATCTGAATCATTCGCTTTGACGAACCGAGCTAATAATGTTGCGGTAGTAACCGACGGATCCGCAGTGTTGGGGCTTGGCAACGTCGGGCCAGAAGCAGCTATGGCTGTTATGGAAGGGAAATCTATCCTGTTTAAAGGACTAGCGGATATAGATGCATTCCCAATCTGTTTAGCAACACAGGATAGCGCATCTATCATAGAAACTGTAAAGAATATCTCCCCTACATTCGGAGGTATTAACCTTGAAGACATAGCCGCTCCCCGTTGTTTCGAAATAGAAGCAGCATTACAGGATATAGGTATCCCTGTTTTTCACGATGATCAACATGGAACAGCTATAGTAGTCCTAGCTTCGGTCATAAACGCGTTGTTGGTAGTTAACAAGAAAATTAATGACGTCAAAATAGTTTTTGCAGGTGCAGGGGCCGGTGGCATTGCCTCAGCCAAATTGTTAAATCAATATGGAGCGAAAAACACTGTCCTTGTCGATAGCCAAGGGATTATTCACAAAGGAAGATCTGATTTATCTGATGTAAAGCAAGAGATGCTAGGTATTACCAACCCGGACAGCCATACGGGCGATCTCACAGAAGCACTTACTGGAGCAGACATTTTCATAGGACTCTCTGTAGGAGATACAGTTACTCAAAGAATGGTCCAGGCAATGGCCAAAGATGCCATCGTGCTGGCCGCAGCCAATCCTACACCCGAAATCATGCCGGACCTTGCCCGAGAAGCCGGCGCAGCCGTCGTTGGGACCGGTCGAAGCGACTTCGCTAATCAAATTAATAATAGTCTCGCCTTCCCCGGAGTATTTAGAGGCGCCCTCGATGTTAGGGCACCTAGGATTACAGATGGGATGAAAATTAGTGCAGCAGAAGCACTGGCAGGGCTCGTAGCTGAACCGACCGCGGAAAGAATCATTCCATGGTCACTAGATCCGGTGGTCGTTCCAGCTGTTTCTAGAGCTGTCGCCGAAAAATGGCAGACCGACAACAATAGCTAATACCTATTACCTATCATTTATTGGTTTTCCATCCTGTTAAGTGGGGCTACGAATCTCATAAATAACGGGTAGTACTCATTGTCTAAATTGCACCTGTTCGACGGTGCGATTATTGAACCACTAACGTGCCTAATTAGTGGAGCCCAAACGGAGAAACAAATGAGTTCAAAACAAGTAGAATTCAAGCAACAATCTAGCCTAGGTATTATTACCCTTAATCGCCCCGAATCTCGTAACGCATTAACCCCTCAAATGATTCAAGACCTCGGACAATCTATTCAAAAATGCCAACGCAACGATATTAGAGCTGTTCTAATCACTGGGGTAGGTAATGCTTTCTGTGCAGGAGCTGATGTAAAGGATTTTGCTGATAATCTGGAGATGAACGGGCCTGATGGTTTGGCAGAATATTTGAATAACCTTGCTGATACCCTGCACAAAGATGTCATATTACAGCTGCGGCTTTTGAATAAACCCGTTATTGCTGCTATCAACGGAGTCGCCGCCGGCGCTGGATTCAGTCTCACGCTCTCTTGCGATCTAAGGATAGCCTCTAGCGAAGCCAGATTTATCATGGCATACGCTGGGATCGGTTGCACTGCCGATGGGGGATCTACCTATTTTTTACCCAGATTAGTGGGACTTGGGCGGGCTATGGAGATATACCTTGCCAGCCAACCTATAGGTGCCGAATATGCACGCGAACTCGGATTAGTAAATCAAGTGTTCCCCTCAGGGAATTTCGCACAACATTCTTTGGAAATCGCAATCCGATTATCCGAAGGACCAACCCAGGCGTATGGCAAAGTCAAACAATTATTCGATAATTCCTGGGATTCCACCTTGGCTATGCAATTAGATTCAGAGACTACTGCTATCTCTGACATTGGCCTAACTCATGACTTCCAAGATGGCATCAAGGCTTTTAGAGATAAGCGGCAGGCCTGGTTCCAAGGAAACTAAACAAATCTGGGGCCAATACACGAAAGCCACTAAAGTGCCCAAAACCAGTCGCTAGAATTGTAGATTAACATAAGGGGGTTACCAGTAAAATAGTGGTGCCTCTTGTTTTGTGTCTCTAACCAGTGGAAACCACGGGATCAACGGGGCTAGTCTCCCGTAGGGAGCAGGGGTAGGGAGGAGAGTATGATAAAAGTCTGGACTATTTTCGGTATACTCCTAGCATCAATGCTAATAGGAATCGCGTGCTTTGGAGGAGACGAAACCGCAGCCCTCGATAAAGATCAATTGTCTTTAGTATCTGAAGACCCAACTGGCAGGATAGGCCCTCCAGGGCCTGCAGGCCCTCAGGGCCCTCCAGGCCCTCCAGGTAAAATCGGGCCCCTTGGAGCCACCGGACCGATTGGTCCCAAAGGAGAACAGGGCTCGGCCGGAACAGTTGGTCCCCAAGGACCTGCAGGAGCAATCGGATCTGCCGGACCATCATCTGAACTGGTAATAGGAGGCCAAAGCTGCGGGGCAGGACAGTCAGTTACTGGCTTCGATGCCGTCGGCAATTTAATATGCAGTGGTGGTGAAAGTCTAACCTGCGGATCTTTGCTAAGGGAAGCCTACCTGCAAGGATGTGATCTAGCTGGCTCTGACTTACGAGATATTGACCTGAGAGACGCTATCATGACTCGGGTAGACCTAAGTAGGGCTGACCTAGAAGAAGCTGACTTGGTAGGCGCAACTTTAACCGACGCTAATCTGAGAAGAGCCGACCTCAATCACGCGGTCCTTAGGGATACGAAACTGAGTGGCTCAGACTTGAGTGATGCTGGTGGAATCGACGTGGATATGTCCAACGCAGATTTGTCCCACGCAGATTTGACAGACACCGTATTCAGAGATAGTAATTTTGATGAAGTTAATTTAAGCTTCGCCGATCTGACAGGGTCACGTTTTGACAATACGGATATGGTAGATGCCAAATTGAGATTCTCTGATTTTACCAACGCCAATCTCGAAGGATCCAACCTGAATAGGGCCAAAATCAATGGAGTTATATGGGACAACACGATTTGCCCCACCGGAGATAACAGCGACAATGTTGGTGGTACTTGTTCGGGATATTTGAGATAAAAAACAAATCTAAGCTTGCAAAATAAAAGAGCCTTCCTGACGGAAGGCTCTTTTATTTCAGAAAAACCAGAGTTACCCCATCACCGGAATTCTCCGGATCTGGGATAGCCAACTTAACCAACGGATGATCAGATAAATATTCTCGCACAGCTGTTCTTAGAGTACCCGTCCCCTTACCATGTATGATACGCACCTCATCGGCATCCTGCGCCGCCCCGTTACGCAGCAAATCTTCTATCTTATCTAATGCCTGATGTACCCGTTGGCCTCTAAGATCTATCTCAGGATCAAACGATATTTTTGGTAGACTATTCCTTGATGCCGTTGATTCATAAGCTCTCCCAGAATTATCAGATTGGCTTCTCATTTGTAAAACACTGTTTTCAGATCGCCCAGCGGGAGCCAATCCTTCTAACTGGTAAATAGGGATCTTAGCTCGCATAGTTCCCAAGGAGACTTCAATATGATCGTCTTCTCCAGATGGATTGATCACGACAACTGGGCGAGGAATACCTCTGATGTAGACTCTGTCTCCATTGACTAAATCCCTTTGCCACCCGGTCCGAGATAACGAAATAGGGTCCCATTCCGGAGAATTAATAGATCTCCTGACTTCGTTTAATTCTAGTCTTGCTTCATCAATAGAAAGGTCATTACCATCAATTCCCTTATCTAATGCGACATCCGGGTTACCGGGGTTCAATATAGTTGGTTGTTGTATAAAACGTTCGACTCGTCGTAACTTATTTAAGAGCTCAGCAGTTTCCTGTTGTAACTCGTTTCTTGCTTCCTCTACTAAGTTCTCTTTTATGGTTTCCAAATTAGCCAAATTATGATCCACCTCTTCCCGTTGCTTCATTGCGTCAGCTAAATTCGCTTCCGCCTCTATATTTAATCTGTTCAGAATTTCACGCTCTTTCTGCAAATCTTGTATCAGTTCTTCTGCAACTAGTTGAGATGGCGCCATCAATGATCGCGCTTGGTCTACAACTTGAGATGCTAGCCCAAGACGTGTGGCTATGGTCATCGCATAGCTCCTACCAGGTAACCCCATAGTAATCCTATAGGTCGGGGCCAATGTGACGGGATCAAGATCTACACTGGCGTTCATCATACCAACCTGTTCCTGAGCATAAGCAGCAACTACTCGATGATGGGTAGTGGCTATAGTTAAGGCTCCCACATCTTGGAAATGACTCAAAATGGCTTCGCTCAACGCTGATCCTTCTTCCGGATCAGTACTAGTCCCTAATTCGTCGATCAGCACTAGGGATTTCACGGTTACTCGTTCCATGATCCACTTAAGGTTGCTGATATGGGAACTAAAGGTCGAAAGGGATTCTTCGATGCTTTGCTGATCACCTATATCTACGTATATACCATCTAAAATTGGGAATATAGCCTCTTGGGCCGGAACGTGTAGGCCAGCATGAGCCATGAGAGCGAATAATCCTACCGTCTTAAGAGCTACAGTCTTACCCCCTGCATTCGGTCCAGTGATAACCATGACGTTGGGATATACGGATTTATCCTGGTTGTGAATCGGAGTCTCCTCCTGATTATAAGGCTCACTGACAAGAGGTTGGCCTAAACTCAAACTAATCGGAACTGCATCCTGTGATATCAATGGATGACGAGCTTGAACCAACTTTATCGCTCTGCCAAACACCTGATCGACAATCATTCGAGGCGCAATACCGGACCATTCGATAGAACAACGTCCCTTAGCAATCGCAAGATCCAACTTGCCTAACAAAGATAACGTTAACTGTAAATCGGAACCAGATTCCGCAACCAAATGAGATAGGTCCCTTAAGATCCTTTCCTCCTCTCTTTGCTCAGATAATAATGCCTCTCTCCAACGATTCCCGAGTTCAATGGCCGCCATAGGTTCAACGAAAACAGTTGCACCACTATCTGAAACATCATGGACGATGCCTGGAACCTGTGATTTACACTCTGCCTTCACCAATAAGACCAAGCGTCCGTTACGTTGAGTAATTATCGGTTCTTGTAATACCCCCTGTCGTTGTCCTCTCCTTAGACCACGGTCCATAATTTCATTAAGCTGCCGATATGCAACTCGGGTATCTTGACGCAATTGATATAAGTTATCACTAGCACCATCAAGCACTTCCCCACTTGGGCTGATACAAGCTCTGATCGGAGTTTCCACAGGCCTCAAATCGGGAATGTCCAATGCGATGTTATTCAATAACGGTAAATCGACTCGAGTTTTTAAATTAGTTTGATTAACTCTAGAAATTTTGATTAACTCGGCTATTGAAAATAATTCTCCACCACGCAAAACTCCGTCTAGAAGGACCCTTTGAATCCATTCATCGAGATCCTCATCTGGACCGAACTCCAAGCTGCCCGTTTGGTCGATCAATGTACGGGCTTCGGTCGTTTCTTGTAATCTAGATGCGATCTCGAGTGGAGAAGTAGCTGCTCCCAACCCAAGAGCAGCTCTGCGACCTTGTGAGGTTCGAGTCAGACTAGATAATTTGACCTTTATTTGATCAAACTCCAGCAGCGCACTCGACCGTTCGAAGCCTGATATATTTAATAAGTCGGAATTAAAGTCAGGTCCCAAGGCATCAGTACTCATAAATTCTCTAATGTCTAAAGAAGATTATAATATCCAAACGTGAGGGCTATACATTTTGATCCTACTACTAAAGAATTGGATACAACCTACTCTCTTTTAAAGACAATGCAACGGATTCTAAGGTATCTCGTTTTGGATTGCGAACGTTTAGCCGCCTGCTAAGAGTAATATTTTCCAAACCAGCCAGCATAGGGCATTTTTTTACCAACCCATTCAGCGTAAATTTCTCGCCACCTAATAGTACAAATTGGATATTTCCCAAATGCGGCGTGAACTGATCCTTGATCGCCTGACAGGTTTTCTCATAAATCAGTTTTATTTGCCCTTCCCTGATACGAGAATATCGTTTCTGAGACGTACCTCCTGCTGCATGACGTCCTTTAACATATCTCGTATCTGTTTTGGAAGAAACTAACTGGTCGCCCTCGTAAACAGCGACAGCAAATCTACCAAGACGCAACAATACCACTCCGACATTGTAGGGTTTGTCTAAAAGATCTTGGAGTGGTTGCAAATTCCATGTGCCGAACAATTCGCTATCGGTTAGAGGAAACGGAGGCAATATGATTAACGCTTGATTGCCGTTACTTAAACCGATTAACCCCGTCTCAGACTTTAATATTTTATGGTCGAGAGTTGCCAAACGCTCTACCCATGGCAACCTAGCGGAGTCCCGAGCCGCCATAAAATTAGATTGATCACCAGGTTTTAGATACAAACTCGATACTAACTGATTAGAACTAGAATTGATCCTAGTCAATAAATTATCTAGCTCTGATCTATTAACTTGTTGCCCAGGTGTTATCCCTAGATCTTGTAGTGTAGTATCGCTCTTACTCATTCCATGATCCTACCACCGTACAAAGCCTGTCCCAGATATATAACTCGAATTACAGTAGTCACAGTCGGTCAGCTACTTAATCATAACCCAATATGCTGTGATCTTATCATAGACGATTATAGAGAAATTTCAGCATGACCCAAGCTGTAATATGTGGATCAGATCTTATGCTATATACAGATAAGCAATTTATCGCTTTCAAGGATAATGGACTCGGTAAAGTTATTCGAGAAATATGTAACTCCATATTTCCAATAGATTCTCATCGAAGTCCGCGTTTCTGTATGATTAATCCATTTGGGACTACAAGCTGAGCCTTAACACGATCAGTAAATGAGTATAGTCATAACTTCATCACGGTGATAAAAGTAACTATCTTTAATCGGAGGAAGGTAGCTTCCTGGGTTCTTGCAATTCCATAGAAATACCGTCGTATTTAAGATCACATTTGCCCGCTTTGGTCACCAGAACCGATACCGCCCCATCAGCAGCATTAAACCTTTTTCCTAAGGCAAGCTCTTGGGCATGCTCCGCTGGCTGTGCACCCTGGAAAGCATCCTCCGAGCCTTTGGGCTGCAACGGAATATCCCCGTCCGCCAGTTCACCATCCCCTCCTTTAGTTACCACCATTTCCGCGCCACCTGGACTAACATATCTCTGACCTGTTTTAACCATTCTTCACTTACCTATCGTATTTAAGTTTATGATCAGGGCCTTGCTAAATACCTTTAAAAAACACCATCCGGATTTCGGATTATAATGAGAACGCCATATCGGGTCAACGGATAATATAACAGCCACACAATCTAAAAGCCTTTATATATTTATTTCAAAATATCACGTATGGCAGCCATAATCTGGTTTGAGTCGGGAATACAATAACTCTCCAAGACAGGGCTATAAGGTATAGGAACATCCGGAGCACAAACTCGTTTGGGTGGAGCCTTTAAGGCTCTAAAAGTATCCAAGTCTTCAGTGATCACAGCCATAATCTCTGCCGCCGCGCTTCCGGTAATACATGCCTCGTCTACTACTATTACTCTCCCAGTTTTACGAACTGATTCCTGAATCGCCCCTCTATCTAATGGAACCAAAGAACGAGGATCTAAAATCTCCACTGATACTCCCTCAGATTCCAATGCCTTGGCTGCAATTAAACTCTCGTGAACCATCTCTGCTATGGCTATAATAGTTACATCTTGACCCTCTAGTTTGATATCGGCCTTCCCTAAAGGTATCGTATATTCTTCCTCGGGGACGGGACCTGTTAAATCGTCCAGACCAAAGGCTTGATGCTCGAAAAACACCACCGGATTGTTATCTCTAATTGCCGTCTTCATCATCCCCTTAGCATCATAAGGAGTTGATGGCATCACGACTTTAAGTCCAGCTAAGTTCAAGAACATGGGGTGAGAACTTTGACAATGTTGAGCAGCCGCTGCCCTACCACTTCCCGTAGAAGCCCTAAGCACCAGCGGGAAAATTGCCTGCCCTCCTAGCATGTAATGGGTTTTGGCCATTTGGTTAACAATCTGGTCCATAGCAGTGAAGGCGAATGTCATAAGGCCAGGACTTATAATAGGCCTATACCCACTGCCAGCCGCTCCAATCCCAGCCCCTATATATGCATCCTCCGAAATTGGACAAACTCTAACTCGAGTTTCTCCAAATTCAGGCACCAAGGATTCCAGTGGCCCCAGACCGCCACAAAGGTGAAATACTCGAGAATCCCTTCTCATTTCTTCTTGAAAAGCCTCAACCAGAGCTTGTACAAATGTAATATTTCTCATGGAAATGTCCCTTGGCAATTTAATAGTTAGATTAGTATTCTGACACTTTTTATGGTGCGAAAACCTGAGTCAGCGCATCTTCGGGCCGAGGTAAATCTCCTGATTTAGCAAAATCGACGGAGTCATCAACAGAAGATGCAATTTCTTTTTCAATGCGTAACAACTCATCTGATGAAGCTAACCCTAGCTCTAGAATTTTTTGTCGTAACTTTCTAATGGGATCACCTATAGGCAGATCAGTTGATGATACCGATTCCTCAGCAGGTAATTCATCATCAATATAATTGCGATAAGTTTTGCACTCTAATAAAGTTGGACCTCCACCATTTCTAGCGCGTTCAACAGCTTGCTCCATAGCTTCTCGTACTGCCAGAACATCGGTGCCATCAATTGTTATTCCCGGTATCCCATAAGAGACAGACCTCACAGAAACATCTTCGACCGAAAGAGCATAGGACGCTGGTACGGCTATAGCCCAGCCATTATTCTCACATACGTAGATGACCGGTAACTTCCAGATCGAGGCTAAATTAAGAGAACTATGGAAAGTACCTTCATTTGATGCCCCATCTCCAAAGAAAGCTACCGCTACATTATCGCCACCATCCATCTGCGCAGCTAAGGCAGCTCCCGTGGCGATTGGCAGACCTCCTCCGACAATTCCATTTGCACCCATCATTCCGCGTTCAAAATCAGCCAGATGCATTCCCCCACCTTTACCATTACAGACCCCGTTGCTTCTACCGAAAAGCTCTGCCATCATTCCCCGGATATCCATACCTTTAGCGATAGAGTGGCCAAGACTGCGATGAGTGCTAGTTATACGATCTTCTTTCCTAAGGACTGCACAAATACCCACGGCAGATGCTTCTTCCCCCTGATGGGCTTGCATAGGGGTAGGTATATTACCAAGTTGCGACTCTTGCGCAGCTCTACGAACGAATACCCGGATCGTAACCATCTTCCGGTAAATTTCCAGTATCTCCGCATTATCTAACGCCATGTTTAGCCTCATTAGGACGTCTTTTGCATACGTTTTTGACTGGCAGCAAGTGAACTTAGTACCCGTCTCCCATCCCTTTATAAACCTACATATACCAAAATCATTTTAGTCTGGTTCATCTGTGCTAGAAAACTTATGTAATTGGCTTATTAAGTAGACTTATCTTGTAATCTAACAAGAAAACTCCCTTCGCCCAACGGTGTACCATCCAAAAGAATGCGCGCGACATGCCAGCCCTCTTCCTGTATTGGGATACTAAACGGTTTAATCCCTCGGTAAAATTTAATGCCATCTCCCACTTCAATATCCGGAGAAGGCGGCAATTCAAGCCGGATCCCGGGGGCATTAATCGCCACAATCAAACTATGAGGGCCAGGAGTTGCGTCCACGATGCAGTAAACCAAATGCAATTCCTCGTGCTTCCTTACAACGGGAGCAGTTTCCGCAGACTCTGGTAACTCCGGAAGATCTATCAGATCAACCACATCATGCAAAATCAACTCACCTTCGCTACCCTCATCAGTGCCACGACAGAAAAATGCGTATTTTAGGTATGGCTCGTTCGGTAAAGAAGTCAAAACATGTACTCCTNCCAGTACTGATAAATCATTTTACCATGCCCCTATAGCGACAAATCACACTGGTCAAAATTCTATCTTGCTAAAGCATGATTTTATTGAGAAACTGGACTAACCTTGAACTACAGGAGGTGATCAGTCATGGGGTTATCTAATGCTAAATTTTCCGAAGGTATGAACACTTCTCAATATGTAGACTCCATCAAGGTTAACAAACAACCATTCCTCGATATCTACTCAGCCACCCAGGTCCCCGAAATAGTGCAAGACTTTTTTGATACCCCCGGTCAAACTATCAACCTCGCCGTTTTCACTTCAGATTGGTGTGGCGATGCCATGAGCACGACTCCAGCCATATTAAAATTAGCCGACAGTACCAATAATATAAACCTAGAGATATTTAATAGAGATGATGAACTAGAGTTGGCTAATAGCTTCCTACCAGAGAATCGGGCCGGTACCACTCCTATATTTGTGGTACTCGATACAGATATGAGACAAATTTCAAGNTTTATTGAAACTGCCAATTCGCTGGTACCACGAATAGATGCGATGGATGAACAAATTAGTAAAGAAGTCGCAGGAGAGGGAGACAATGCCAGAGCGGCCGGTAGAGGCAAGAGAACGGCCTTCCGAGTTTCTCATGCTGATGAATGGAGTAATATCATCTTAGAGGAGTTCAAAAATATCGTTTCAGAGGGACTCAAGCTCCCCCTAGACCAAAGACCGACCCAAGGCGGGACCAAGTGGCCTCCAGAGAGTTAATCAGACTCAAAAAACTAAAAAATCAAACAGCCGGATACTGAAAATGACAGATGGCATTATAAANATGGACGACATGGAAGCAGTTTTTTCCGTCACGGATGCCTATGGGATACACAGGGAATCGGTAAGTGTCGAACTCACGAAAGAAGATCCGGGTTCAATCCAAAAACAATCCGATCAATCTTTAGGAATCACCATACCGGCTACCATCCCTCTAACGGAGTTCGTAGAAACACTACGTATAGAGTTAGGATCTCTCGGCTTTTTCCCCATAGAAGANGAAGAGGAGTGAAAAGAAACCAGCTTACTCAAACAACAAACTCTCCCTTTTCACTCCTTCAAGTGAGATTTAATAGCCAGGCTCTCTCCACTCAAAAGCTAATTGCGCATATCGAACAAATACTGCTCCCCCAGGAGCGGCCATTGGGCCATTCATACCCAAAATAGCTATGGTATATTGGTCACCTGGTTTAGGTTCAGGGGTCATGACTATTCTCTGCGGCACATTAAAACCCTGAACTGTTGCCCTTTCTCGATCACACTCACCATTAATCCATACTTCCCCGTAATCATCGACGCAGGTTTCGAACAACATGCGGGACCCTGATAACTCCCTGCCTCCCACGGTCTGGGGCAACGTCACCTTGATACGGTACCATGCAAAGGCCACACCTCTGGAATGCCATTTCGTCAAATCTTCTCGAATATCCCAACTTGAATCATCGAAATCNGGCAATCGAGCAGGGGTCCCCTCTAATTCGGAAACTACTCCCTCATTTGGTTGACCTGGTACTAACCCNGGGGCNAATCTCCATACACCATTGACCGACTGTAGATCAGCAGAATCNTGTAAATTGAGTGTTGCTCTAGGCATTAGAATAAACCTCCTTATTTATTTAAANTAGGTGTCAATATCCAATCCAATATATTTAAATGCCAACCACATGTATGCCGGAATGAATTTTGTAAATCCTGTTAATATTTACCAGTAATGGTGTGATCTGTTCTACATATTTCGAATTAGCTAACCCGCCTCCATCAATTGGCCTCAGACTAGGAATTTTATTAGTTAAATCAAACGCGCGTGCCTTCGCCTCTTCATTATCTGAACAAATTATTACGTCACCTTCCACGTTGACGGATTGATCCAAGAGCTCTTCCGCACTGACATTTTGGAAAGCTGAGACTATAACAGAACTTGGTAATAGCTCCTGAGATTCTTGGGCAGCCGAGCCCGCTGGAACCTCGACAGCGCTGGCTCCTACGCCTCGCTGGAAAACCATAGGAGCGATGACGTTTATAATTATTTTTCCATCTATAATGTGTTTTAGTTGCTCTAACAAAGCCCGTTGAGCATCGTATGGAACAGTCAAGAAAATCACATCGGCTTGCTTAGCGGCATTGAGATTATCGGTTCCGTCAATGGAAGTCTGGCCCTTGGCCATATCCGTTAACTCTGTCGCCGCCGTTGAAGCCCTCTCACCGTCTCTTGATCCAAGAACGATTGATTCACCCGCTAAGGCAAGTCGTAAGGCCAATCCTTTACCTTCAGGTCCCGTACCACCTAGGAATGCCAGCATCAACTTATCCTCCATCTATCCTGCATTGCAAATACTATAACATCTTCTGATCTGGAGCCTATAAATACACCTGTCTATGATAAAATACACCACAATCGTGGAAGCCGTATTTGCTATGTCATCTAAACTAAATCATCTCCTGATCGCGACAAGCGCTCTGATTCCGGCATGGAGCAGGATGGCATGTAACCACTTCAGGAGCAACTGTAGTTTGAGAAGTTGGGTGAGGATCAGGATATACGCTTAACCTAAATGGCATGCCTGTTAACATTACACGTAAAATAAATTGTCAGACCTATGAACAAGTTCATGGAATAGGATGGACGGCAATTGACATAGGCTCAGATAACATTGAACTCTAATGGCGCCCAGATACTTGAAAAGGCATCAGTTGGTTCGAGTCCAAAAGTATGTTTCTTTGAAGGACCAGACCCAAGTTTGCCCGAAGTGTTTGAGACGGATAATAACTAATATCTAGTAACAAGAGACACCTTTTCAGGAGACGTCATGTCCGAACGGAGACTATTAGCCTGTTTTGCCCACCCAGACG